>QHYA01000180.1 GCA_003223995.1 Acidobacteriota bacterium
GGCAGATGCCGCTGCGGTCTCGCAGATCCACGAATATCAGGCTGCCGTGGTCCCGGCGCCGGGACACCCAGCCGCACAGCACGATCCGCTTGCCAGCGGCCGCGGCCCGCAGCAGGCCGCAGCAGGCCGTTCTCTCAAGCTTCACGAAGGATCTCCTCAGCGAGCCGCGTCAGCTCGGAGACGGGAACGGGCCGCTGCTCGCCGCTGCGCATGTCACGGAGGGTGTAACCTCCGGCGGCAACCTCCTGCTCGCCGATGATCAGGACCAGGGGAACGCCGAGCCGGTCGGCTCGCCGTAGATGCGAGGTGAGGCTTCTCTCCCCCGCTTCGAGAAGCACCCTCACACCGGCGCGCCGCAGCGTCCGGGCCGCCAGCGCCGCGGCGGTGCGGGCGGGAGCATCGAGGGGGGCGATGAGGATGTCAGCGGAGGCGGTGGCCTCGGCCCGATCGGCCGGTAGCAGCATCATGAGCCGTTCCAGCCCGAGGGCCCATCCGAACCCGGGAAGGTCCTTCCCTCCCATCTCCTTCACCAGCCCGTCGTAACGGCCGCCTCCCATCAAGGAGTTCTGCGCGCCAAGCTGCTCGGACAGCAGCTCGAAGGCCGTTCTGACATAGTAGTCGAGCCCTCGCACGAGTCTCGGGTCGATCATGTACTCGATCCCGAAGCGATCCAGGTAGGAGCGCACGGAGTCGAAATGCCTCCGGCAGTCCTCGCAGAGATGATCGAGCATCGCCGGCGCTGCGGCGAGCTCCCCCCGGCAGGTCTCGACCTTGCAGTCGAAGACGCGAAGCGGGTTTTCCTCGTAGCGGCGGTTGCAGTCGGCGCACAGAAGCGCCAGCCGCGGGGCGAGGTAGGCGCGCAGCGCCTCGCGGTATCCGGGACGGCAAACGGCGTCGCCGACCGAATTGAGCGCGAGAGAGGTCTCTGACACGCCCAGCTCCTCGAGGAGGTAGAGCAGCATCTCGATCGTCTCGGCATCGACCAGCGGATCGTCCGAACCGATGACCTCCACGCCGATCTGGTGAAACTGCCGTTGCCTTCCCTTCTGGGGCCGCTCGTAGCGGAACATCGGACCAATGTAGTAGAGCCGGTCCGCCCCGGCCACCCTGTCGAGCCCCGCCTGGACGAACGCTCGCACGACGGGAGCGGTTCCTTCGGGCCTCAGGCTCACCGAATCTTCCGACAGGACCAGCGTGAACATCTCTTTCCGGACGATGTCGGTCGAGCCGCCCACGCTGCGCACGAACAGCTCGGTGGGCTCAATGATCGGCGTGCGGATCTCGCGGAATCCGTACCGGTCGAGGAGCGCCCGGGCGATCCTCTCGACCCGCTGCCATTTCTCGACCTCTCCGGGGAGAATGTCCCGCGTTCCCCGCAGTGCTTGGTATCGCGGCAATAGGGAAGCTCCAGACAAGCCCGGAACGCTAGCACAACGCCGAAAGCAGGGGCAAGGACATGATAGGTACCAGGGTAGGCTCCGGGAGATGATAGATTCCTCCGACCGTGACATCCTTCTGCTCCGCGCGACTCCGCATCGCCGCGCTCCCGGCTGCGCTCGCGACCACGCTCCCACTGGTGTTGCTGGGAACGCCGGTGGGCGCGTCGCCTCCCATCGGGCAGGTGAGCCGCCGTCCCGACTCACGTGTCGCCTCCTACCCGACAGCGTCGTCCCTGCCTCCTCCGGCTCCTTTGCGTTTCACCGCCGGATGGGAACGGGAACTTCCGGGGGAGCGAGTCGTCCAGCTCTCACCAGGGGGCGAGGCTCTCCTCGCTCTCACCGACACGGGGAGCCTGTTCGCTTTCGAGTCGGCGACTGGCGCTCCGCTCTGGAGCGCCAGCGGTCTGGATCCGGACGGGAAGGTCCTTGCCCTCTGCGGATTCGTGTTCGCCCGCTCCTCAGGCGGGAAACTGGTCGCCTTCGGCATCCCCGACGGACGCGAAGCCGTTCCAGCGCTCTCCGAGGACATCCAGCCCTCTCTAGGCTCCTGCTGTTCACGGGAGGCATCAGCCGCCCCTCCGTTCGCATCGACGACCCGGGCACCCAGCGGCCCCGTCTCCGCCGCGGTAGCTGTGGGCTGTGCGGAGCAGCTCACCGTCCCTCTGGCCGGCAGCCCGCGGATGGCCTTTGTGCGGCCGTCCGACCTTTCCCTTTCGGCCATGCTTTCGCTCCCGGGTCCACTGCTTTCCGGACCACTGGGAGCCGCCTCACGCCTCTGGGCGCTGACCGGAGAGAAGAGAAACACCGCCCTCGCGGCGCTTCGTCTGGAGTCGGCGGGGGGCTCCCGGGAGGCCGGAGTGCCGCAGGCAGGCGCTTTCGCCCTTCAGAAAAGGCTGACCTCAGCCTATTTGATCGCCTCGGATGGGCGGCCGGGAGGGCGGGATCTGGCAATCGCGCGCGCTGGAGGGATCCTCGAGACTTACGATGCCAAGCGCCTGAAACGTCGCTGGCGGGTGCGGCTGGGGACCGACGCCGGCGCCCCTCCGCTGCTCGTGGAAACATCGCCCGGCAAGGGATCCAAGCAGGAGCCGGAGAAACTCGTCGTCGCCGGCACGATGGATGGACTGCTTGCGGCCTTCGAGACCGGGAATGGCCACCTGGCCTGGACGGTCCAGGTGGCCAGCAGGATCTCCCGGCCCATAGCCGTCTGGCTGGAAAAGAATGAGGGGAACCCGGACCGGACGCGTCTGATCCTCGCCGGTGAGGGCTCGCGGAAGCTGGAAGCATTTCGCGCGCTCGATGGGGCCGCGGCCGGCTCGCTCGTCATGGAGCCCAACTCGGCCGTCATTCTCGCGGGCCCGATCATCCTTCCCACCGCGATCGGGACAGCACTTGCCTCGCCGGACCCTGCCGGCGGGCGCGAGCCTCCGCGCTGCTTCATCGCCTGGAGTCCCTACCCCCGCGCAGGCAGCCGTCTTCTTTCGTTGCATCTGTCGAGCGTGCCATAATTCCGGAGGTGAGGGCGGGCTTGGCAGAGGGCCCGTTGCAGTCGACGAGACGCTTCGCGCCTCGGGGCTGAAGTGGCCAAGGCTGTGGCAGGGCGGAACTATTCCAGATTCATCGCTCGCGCCTGAAGGGATGGAGGCGAGCTGCGCATGAGCGAGCACTTCGAGACATTGCTGATGACATTCATGGTGGCCGCGGTTGGGCTCCTCTCCATTTCTGCCGCTGTCCGGCTTCTCGCTGTAAGAAAACCCATGATTGTCCCCGTTTGGTCCAACACCCTTCTGATGTTCCTCATCCTCCTGCCTGCTCTGCTCGACATCGGCATCCGTTCACGCGGAAGTTCTTTGAGAGTGCTCCCTCTCCTCGCGCTGATCGGTGTTCTTGTGTTGGTGCATCGAGCGAATCGAGGGTACTACGTTCTTGGAGCAGTCGATAGGTGCCTGCGCGAAGCTATCCGGGCCGCTCTACGAGGGCTTGGGTTTGAATTCGTCGAAGGTGAAACGTGGTTCCAGTTGCCTTCGTTTGACCACGGCAGCCGCATATCTCTCCGGCCTTGGCCGGGTGCAATGCAAGTCCAGATCGAGCCCTGGCGCCACCGATCGACTCTTCGCAACATCATGAGCCGGGTTGACCGGGACTATCGAACTCGAGATGCCATGATAAGTGCCTCGGGTCCTACGGCGCTAATCGTTGGTGGGTTGATCTGCTTGATTCTGGCCGTGATGATGTACTGGATCGCCTGACATGGGACTCCCGGGGGCGCTTGATTCATGGGGAAGCGGCGCGCCATCTCATGAATGGATGATCTCGCACATCAGTCTTCTTATTAGAGCAGCTCTCGTCACTTTCTTGTTTGTTCTCCCTTCATACAGCCCAGCGGGGGCTCCGAAGTCGAAGGCTGTTGCCACGCTTGACGCCGTCGACTTGACCGGCAAGCACTGGAACAAGGGCGCCATGACGGCAAGGGTGATCCTTATCGAGTTCTGGGGAACTTGGTGCGGTGGTTGCCTTAAAGACCACGCCGATCTTCGCGAGCTCCGGCATCGTTACAAGGAGAGCGGTTTCGAGATTCTTGGCCTTGTGCACGATCAGCTCTCTGTCGAAGACCTGAAAGCATGGCTGTCCAAGCACGAAGTCGATTGGCCGCAGGTGTACGATGCTCCTGCAGAGAAGTCTCACCTACTTGCGCCCTTTAAGTGCACGTATTTTCCGAGCTATATCCTCATCGGGCGTTCAGGCGAAGTTCTCGACGTGCACAAGGGGCCGATTCGCTGGCGGAACGAGACGATGCTACGCTTGCTCGAGAGTGCGTGTCGTCAGCCGGTCGAGGCGAGTCGCAAATGATGATTGGATCAGCAGCAATATGCTGCAGGCGTCTGCGGCCATGAGCTCGGGCAAGGTTCGCGGTGTCCAGCTTCCCTGCCGCGCCTGAGCGCGGGCGTGCGCTAATGGCATGACTGACGTCAAAGAGATCCTTCGCAGCTTCCCTCTGCAGCGGCGACCGGAGCGGATCCGCTTCGAGGGACGAATCCTGCTCCTGGCCGAAGACCCGGACATCGTCCGCCGGCAGCTTCTAGGGGAGGACATTCCCTGGTCGCCGGAGATCAGGCTGCGCGATGACATCTCGACCGACGAGATCACACCGGCCTACATCTGCTACTACTACGACGAGACCCTGGGCGAATATCCCTACCACGGCCTGAAGGCCGGCGCCGCTTTCCCGTTCAAGGAGTACTTCGAGAAACACAAGAGGGGGAGCGTGCGGGCGGGAGGATTCGCCGTTTCCGTCTCCGGGAAGCGGCGCGGGAAGGGCTCCTCGCGCGAGCAGAGCCCCTACGCGGAGATGGTCGCCGGCATCCGTCTGGTCATCGCCGAGAATATCGAGAGGATCTACAAGCAGAACTGCCAGAACCTCGGCGTGCTCACCTCGACCGACTTCTCGCTGCTGGAGAGGATCGGGCGGGGCGAGGAGATCCCGCTGGAGGAATTCACCCGAGGAGAGGATCCGATCACCCGCCAGGTGATCGAGTTCGGCGGGCTATTCCCATTCAACGTCGCCCGGCTGCGGGGCGAAGCGATCGTGCCGCCGATCACGACGAAGAAGAGGCTCATGACGCTCGCGGAGAAGATCCTCGCGGGCCACTTCGTCGCCGATGCCGCGACAGGACGCACGGGGGTGGAGGCGGTCAAACCAGGGGACGCCGGTTTCGTCCGCACGGACCTTCGCTTTTCGCACGAGTACGTCACCCCAATGGCGGCGATCTTCTTCGAGCCTTTCCTGGGGCCTGAAGGGAGGGTCAACGACCTGTCCTCGGTCCTTTTCTTCCGCGACCCTCTCACCTTCCTCGACCGAGTGATGACGCCCGAGCGGCGGGCCGCGGGCCTGCCCGAGGTGGCCAACCAGCTCAAGGTGAAACAGGAGACGTTCGGCCAGAGGCAGGGAATCCGCGTTCACGGCGAGCTGCCGGACGGGACGGGCTCGGAGGGGATCTGTCACTCGATCGTCTATCAGGATCATGCTCTGCCCGGCCAGGTCGTCATCGGCTCCGACTCCCACACGCCGCACTCGGGAGCGCTCGGCTGCGTCGCCTTCGGAGTGGGCACGACCGACATCTTCAACTCGTGGATCACGAAGGACGTGCGCGTGCGGGTGCCCGAGTCGATCCTGGTCCGCGTGAATGGCCGCAAGCCGGACAACCTGACGGCCAAGGACTTCATGCTCGCCATCTTGCGGCACCCTTACGTGAAGTCCGGCCATGCGATCGGCAAGATCGTCGAGTACGCCGGCACCGCCGTGGAGGCCCTGAGCGTGGATGAGCGTGCGACCATGACGAACATGGCCGCCGAGGTCGGCGCCTTCACGGGCATCATCGCCCCGGACGAGAAGACCGTCGAGTTTCTGGTCGAGATGCGCGGCATGCCGCGCGAGGAGGCGATGCGCCTGTGCGAGGGGCGGCGTTCGGACCGGGACGCCGAGTTCGCGGAGCTCATCGAGATAGATGCCTCTTCCCTTCAGCCGATGGTCGCCCTGCCGGGAGACCCTGGCAACGGCCGCTCGCTGGACGAGCTGCCCGGGCCCGTCAGGATCGACATCGCCTACGGAGGCTCTTGCACGGCCGGAAAACGCGAGGACATGGACATGTATGCCCGCGTGCTGCGCGAAGGGCTAGCGCAGGGACGGCGCGTGCACCCCGAGGTGACCTTCTGGATCCAGTTCGGCTCGCAGGAGGTGAAGCGTTACTGCGAGAGGATGGGATATATCGAGCTCTTCGAGAAGGCTGGGGCGAAGGTGATCGAGCCTTCCTGCGGGGCCTGCATCAACGCCGGGCCCGGCGTCTCGACCCGGACGGACCAGGTGACCAT
>QHYA01000302.1 GCA_003223995.1 Acidobacteriota bacterium
GAAGGCTGGTTCTGCGATCTTCGGTCGCTGCGCTACCTCTCTCACTTCATCACACCGACCTCGAGCCCGATCCGCTTCACGGCGAGGTTCTTCCTGTGCCCGATGCCGGCCGGCCAGGAGCCGCGACTCTTCACCGAGGAAACGTCGGAAGGATTCTGGATCTTCCCGGGCGAAGGCTATCGGCGCTATCTCTCCGGCGAGATGAAGATGGCCGAGCCGGGCGAGTATGGCCTCGGATATCTAGCCCAGTTCTCCTCGCTCGAGGAGTTGATGGCCGCTCACCGCGACGGCCTCCACAAGTTCCAGGGGATCGCCGATCGGATGGAGGTTGCCTGGAGCAGCTTCGACTGGAAGCGAAATCGATTCCCCGGGCAGAACGCGCGGTAAGTAACACGAACAATAGATGCTGTCCATTCCCCGGCCCGAACTCACCCAGTCACTGACGCGCCCGGCGCACCGGCCAGGCCCGTGCCGCTGCTCACGTTCGTGAACCGCGCCGGCGCCTGACAGCGTGGTTCTCAAACGTAAGCAGCATCAGGACCATGAGGGGCGCATTCGGATCGCTCGCGGGCACCTCAGGGTTTCACTGCCTACTCGCAACTCGCTAATGGGTCCTGAGGATATTGAGAATCCTGCGGATCCTGCGGCGGGGAAATGATCCCGTCGGTGTCGACAAAGAACTTACCCCTCGCACACCCATCGACTGCGCCGTGCTTGAGCCACTCCTTGGAGATGTGGTGCAACACCTTGCGCTGGCTCTCCCAGACCATGGAGTGTCCCGCGCACTGAACCTTGAACCATAGCTTCTGAGAGTGCGGAATCTCGTTGTACAGCCCAGGAAAGTCCTGAATACCACCGGCTCCCGTGTCGAACTCTCCAGCAATGATCAGCACCGGAACCGTTATCCTGTGTGCGATCGCAGCGTTCCATCCCCACAAGGGGATAACGCGCGAACGAACCCGCATGACGCCCTCGGGCGGAGAACCTTCGGGAGCTCCGGCCGGCGGCGGTCCCCACGTGCGACCGATCGGGTCACTGTCCATGATTGCGCTCCAGACAACGTCCTGAATTCCCGCCTCCACTTGGCCCTCGCATTTGATCTCCGGGTCCCATAGCCTCATCAGGTCGCTGCGCGTCGTCAGGGTCATGGGCGTTCCCGGCTGTAGCAGCGGAATGGGTGCCCCAAAGCCATCCGATCCGGTCCCGGCTCTTCCCGCCGGGTTGAAGATCGGGGCGTAGAAGAGCAGGCTCTCGACCTTCTCCGGATGCTGGACAGCGTAGGGTCCAGCGCGGAATGCCCCCTGCGACCAGCTGACAAGTGCGACCTTGTCCACTCGGCGAAGCCGCCTGATGTAATCAACGACGGTATCGAGCTCGTCCCAATCGCTTTGCGAGTTGATGAGCTGGAATGGGTACGACGGCGGACACGTGGCGGACAGAGGGTTGGGGATCAGCGCCCTTGTCTGATCGGCTGTGGGCGCATTGCACGGGTCGTCCATCTTAGGACGTGGAGACAATCCGGATCCCTGGAAATCGAGCATGAACACGTCGAAGCCACCAGCTTGGGCCAGCCAGAGAGCCCAGTCATAGTGGTCGTGTCTCAAGTCCATGCCCCGCAAGCACCGGAACGCTGGCCCCAAGATGATCAATCGTGAGGACCTTAGCGCTGTCTTGGCCGAGCAGACTCGCCGGCATGAAGAGGATTGCCGCGAGAACAAGGACTGCAACCTTCGCCATGGTCTTGTCTCCTTCATTCCGCGCCCCGGCCGGAGAACCGTGCGCTACTTCGCCGTTACTGCCTTCGTCGCTGCCCCGCACAAGCTGCTCCGCACCGTCATGGTCTGCGGGTTCACCGGCCATGTGAACCGCCCGCTGTACCTGTTTCCGTCGTAGTGCTTCAAGGTACCGATCAACACTCCCGTCGACGTCACGTAGACTTGAAGCGTCGCGGAGGAGCCGGTGCTCATCGCCGCGACCCGGAGCTCATACCTGTTGGCGAAGTAGTCAGCCTGCTGAATGGCGACGGTGTCCGTCGCCGGGGTCACGGTGAGCGTGGCGGACCTCGTCACGCCACCGTAGGTCGCCGAGATGGTTGCCCCCGACGCGGCACAGGCAGTCAGCGAGTTGGTAGATACCGTGAAAGTCGCGCTCGTAGCCCCGGCCGCCACCGTCGCGCTGGCAGGAACAGCGGCAACATTGCTGTCAGTTCCGAGCGCGACCACCGCGCCACCCGCGGGCGCCGCTGCGCTCAGGGTCACCGTTCCGGTCGACGAACTCCCTCCAACCACGCTGGTGGGATTCAAGCTCACTGAGGAGATATGGGACCATGTGATCAGGCCGGTGGGGTTCCAGTTCACACCGCCATTCGTGCTCTTGTATACGCCGCTGGTGCCCGTCCCGGCATACAGAGTGGTCGGGGTCAGGGGATCGATTGCCAGGGTCAAGACACCACCAACGCCAGTCAGACCAGTCGCGCTCCAACTCGCACCGCCGTCCGAACTCTTGAACACCCCGCCGCTCTCCGTCCCGGCATAGAGGGTGGTCGGGATCAGGGGGTCGATCGCCAGAGCGTAGACACGCACGCCGGTTAGACCGGTCGCGTTCCAGCCCACCCCTGCGTCCGTGCTCTTGAACACAGCGCTAAACACACCGGTTGCGCCGTAAGTCCCCGCATAGAGGGTGGCCGGGGTCCAGGGGTCGGTCCGGGGCACAATGGCTAGAGCTTGAACTGATTCAAGGTCGTCGAAATCGCCGAACCCGCCTGCCCAAATCCCGCCCCCGTTCGTGCTCGTATACACGTGGCCCGATACCGTGTAGCCCGGATAGTTGAGCACCTCGACTGCTTCCGTCCCGCCAAAGAGGGGATCGCCAGGGAGGAGACACCGAAACTTAGACCAGTCGCGTTCCAACTCGCACCGCCGTCCGTGCTCTTGAACACACCACCATCTGCCCCCGCATACAGGGTGGTCGGTGTAATGGGGTCGATCGCCAAGGCGCGGCCTGAGATGTTGGTCAGACCGGTAGCGCTCCAATTCGCACCGCCGTCAGTGCTCTTGAACAGACCGCCGCCATTGGTCCACGCATAGAGGGTGGTCGGGGTTAGGGGATCGATCGCTAGGGCGGTGATCACGACTCCGCTGTGGGAGGAGTGCGCTGGTGCAGCCCTTTGAACGAGGACGGCGATGACTACCGCGAGAACCAACCCTAGTGAGTGCTTGCCCCTCATGCCCGTCTCTCCTCGGCTGAGATGGCGAGTTCGGCGTCGCACCTCCTACGCCTGGGGTATTGATGGAGGACCCCAGGTTCACCGGGGCCAACCAGGGATCCGACGTGCTCGCTCGCGTCGAAACCCATATGTCACTGCCTCCGTAGCCGCCCACGCGATTCGAGGAGAAGAACAGCTCGAGCCCGTCTCGTCGGATGGATGGTTGTTCGTCGTCCGATGTCGTGTTGAGTTCAGAAATGGGGACAGCCGCGGTGAACGACCCATTTTCGTCGAGTGTGCTGGTGAAGAGATCACGACCCGTCCCCGGCCGGATCGCGTAGAAGTAAAGGGTGAAGGTCTGGGTCGAGTGGTCCTCGAAGGGCGCTGGGCCCAACTCCGCCCCGGCCGTGTTGACTCCACTGCCGAGATTGACTGGCGCTTGCCAACCCAAGGGATCCCGCCTGTCAGCCCGCTCCGAAACCCAGATGTCGAAACCACCAAACCCTCCAGGGCGATCGCTGGTGAAATACAGCAGGTGGCCGTTGCGCGAGAGGGCGGGCAGTGATTCCCTCCCGCTGGTGTTGATGGGGCCGAGATTTTGTGGGGGTCCCCACGGCTCTTTCTTGTGCTTGCGCGTTGACACCCAGAGATCCCCGGGGTCAAAGACGCCATCGCCGTTAAGCAGTCGCACGAAGTAGAGCTCTAACTCGTCCTTGGATATGGCAGGACCTTGGTCGGGCCCAGCCGAATTGACTACGGGGCCTAGGTTAATCGGGGCGGACCAGTCAGAAAACTGCTGGCCGCCTGATGACGGCACGCAAACCTCTTGGGCGCCTGCCGGCGGCGCCGGCGCGAGCGCTAGCGCGACCAGGAGAAGGCACGTGTACCCCGCCGATCCAGCGATCCTCCAAAATCGCGTTCCCAGAAGGCCTCCTTCTTGTGAACCAGCTTGCGAATTGCCTCCGACCTCCACGTCTGCCGCACTCAGGGCATGAAACACAGTGATTGGCACACGCCTCTTCACTGGCCGCCTCCTTTGGCTTGCGCCCCAACCTAGCGGCTCGAGGACGATCTCCACTTGCTGTAGTCATCAGGCCGCCGGCGCTCCGTTCCTTCGCTTACCGCAACGGCAATGCCAGCGGCGGGAGAACGTAATATTGAGGACTTGGCCCTGGCGGTTGGCCGGCCGACGCAGGTGGCGAAAATTCTCCAGTAGTGCTCGACGCGGCGTAGGATGTGCGCACCGTGGCGTCACTCGACCAGTTGATCGGTGACAGTCCTGGACTGGTAGCCGTCCGAACGCAAGTCGAGCAGCTTCTCCGACGGCATTCAGCGACCCGCCGCCTTCCGCCCATCTTGATCCTCGGCGAGACGGGGACAGGCAAGGGCCTGCTCGCCCGGGCCATCCACGAAGCCGGGCCTCGCAAGGCC
>QHYA01000181.1:0-4813 GCA_003223995.1 Acidobacteriota bacterium
TTTTCCCGCATACGAGGCGGCGCCGGTCGTCCGGCACACCGCTCTCGACTCGCACCCGGCTCTGCGGGAGGCCCTCGCGTCGGTCGGCGGAATCCTCTCGGAGGCGGACATGCGAAAGCTCAACTACGCCGTCGACGGGGAAAAGAAGGACGCCCGCGCCATGGCGCGAGAGTTCCTGCGACGGCGGGGCCTGCTGCCGTGAGTTCCTTTTGACATCCGCCGGGCTTCATCCTACTTTCTCGGGGCCGGCGCAGGAGAGGGCCGGGGGGAGGATCTGATGGACTACTCGTTCAGCCCGGAGGGGGAACGGTTTCCCCTGCCGAAGCCCGAGGACTATCCGAAAGAATTCGCCCGGCTCGAGGCGCTCGCGGCAGAGCGGCGGGCCGAGGGGAAGCAGATCGTCGTCGTGGTGGGGGTCGGTTTCGTCGGTGCGGTCATGGCCGGCGTCATCGCCGACAGCGTGGACGCGAACACCGGCAGTCCGGGAAAGTTCGTCATCGGCGTGCAGCGGCCGAGCCCGCGCTCCTACTGGAAGATCCCCCTGCTGAACCGAGGCATCGTTCCGGTCCGCTCGGAAGACCCCGAGGTGGCTCCGATGATCGCCCGGTGCGTCAAGGAGAAGCGGACGTTGGTGGCCACCTACACGGAGGAAGCTCTCCGACTGGCAGACGTCGCCGTCGTCGACGTCCAGTGCGATTACCTCAAGGAGAGCCTGGGCGATCTTCAGACCGGCCACGCGGACATGGAAGCGCTGGAGAAGAGTCTCGAAGTGATCGGCCAGCACATCCCTCCCGCCTGCCTCGTCCTCATCGAGACGACCGTCGCCCCCGGGACGACGGAATTCATCGCCTATCCGATCCTCAAGCGCGCCTTCCTGCGCCGGGGGATCGCATCGGAGCCGCTGCTGGCCCACAGCTTCGAGCGGGTCATGCCCGGACGCGACTACGTCCGTTCGATCCGTGACTTCTGGCGCGTCTGCAGCGGCATGAACCCGGAGAGTCGCGAGGGGGCCGTCCGTTTCCTCTCCGACATCCTCAACGTCGAGAAGTTCCCGCTGACCGTACTCGACAGGCCGATCGAGAGCGAGACCTGCAAGATCATCGAGAACTCCTACCGGGCCGCCATCCTCGCCTTCCTCGACGAGTGGAGCCGCTTCTGCGAGCGCAACGGTGTGGACCTCATCAAGGTCACCGAAGCGATCCGGGTTCGCCCGACCCACGACAACATCATCTTCCCGGGTCCTGGTATCGGAGGATACTGCCTGCCGAAGGACGGAGGGCTCGGTATTTGGGCGTACCGGCACCTGATGGGCTTCGAGGACGATCTGTTCAAGATCACCCCGATGGCGATCAACATCAACGACACCCGGGCCTTGCATGTCGCCGAGCTGGTCCGTGACGCCCTGCGCAACATGGGAAAGGTCGTCGCCGCCTCCCGAATCGTCGTGCTCGGCGCCGCTTACCGGGAGGACGTGGGCGACACGCGATACTCCGGATCGGAGCTGGTCGTCCGCAAGTTGACCGAGATGGGCGGCGACCTGGTCGTGCACGATCCCTACGTGCTGCGCTGGTGGGAGTTCGAGAAGCAGGACAGCTATCCCCGGCCCGGTTATTCCTGGGCGCGCTTCTTCCGCAACCAGGAGAAGCTCAAGGACCTGCGCATCGAGCAGGAGCTCGCCAAGGCCCTCGACTCCGCCGATGCGGTCGTGCTGGCCGTGCGCCACGAGGCTTATCGGGGCCTGTCTCCTCAAGAAATGGTCAGGATAGCCGGCGGGCCGCTGGCCGTGGTGGATTGCTTCGGAATCCTCGACGACGCCAGGATCCGCCGCTACTTCGAGCTCGGCTGCGAGGTGAAGGGACTGGGCCGCGGACACATCCAGAGGATCAAGGAGGAGGTCCGAAGCCGGCCGGTGCACGGCTGAGCGTTGGCCGCAGTTACGCGCTGGATTGTTCGCCGAAAGACTGAAGACCGCAAAGCCACGCCAGGTGCCATGGCACGGCCCGGATGCCGTGTCTGAGCACCGTCGGTTCTCGACTCCGCACGCCACGCGCGCTGACTGGCCGGCGAGACCCAGCCAGCGAGCGAGCCCTTCCCCGAGCCAGTCTACGAGATCAACCTTCGTCGCACGCGGCGGGAAAGGCCGCAAGACGCGCGCCGCCAATTGACGCTAAGATTTGTCAATCGGAGCTTGAACGTGACGACGCGGGAAACCCTCGAGCGGCTGCTGGCCGAACGGATCCTCGTCCTCGACGGGGCGATGGGGACCATGATCCAGTCCTACAATCTGGGTGAGGAAGACTTTCGCGGCTCGCGGTTCGCCGAGCACCCCCGGGATCTGAAAGGGTGCAACGACGTGCTCTCCATGACGCAGCCGCAGGTCATCGAGGAGATCCATCGCAAGTACCTCGAGGCCGGAGCGGACATCATCGAGACCAACAGCTTCAACGCGACGCCCATCTCGATGGCCGACTACGGCCTGGAGCGAGAGGTCTACGCGATCAACAAGGCGGCGGCCGAGGTCGCGGTCCGCGCCGCGCGCGAGATGACGCGGCGCACGCCCGGCAAGCCCCGCTTCGTTGCCGGGGCCATCGGTCCGACCAACAGGACCGCCTCGCTCTCCCCGGACGTCAACAATCCTTCTTTCCGCGCTGTCTCCTTCGAGGATCTCGTCGAGGCTTATGGCGAGCAGGCTCGCGGGCTGCTGGACGGCGGGGTGGACATCCTGCTGCCCGAGACGACCTTCGACACGCTCAACCTCAAGGCGGCCCTCTTCGCCATCCAAGAGCTGTTCGACGAGCGAGGGGTCAGCGTTCCGGTGATGGCCTCGCTCACGATCACCGACGCCAGCGGCCGGACCCTCTCGGGACAGACCGTCGAGGCGGCGTGGATCTCCATCTCGCACGCGCCTCTGCTGAGCGTCGGAATCAACTGCGCCCTCGGCGCCGAGCAGATGCGCCCCTACATCGAGGAGCTGGCGCGGGTGTCGCCTCTCTCCATCAGTTGCTACCCCAATGCGGGCCTCCCCAACGAGTTCGGAGCGTACGACGAGACCCCCGAGAAGATGGCCGCCGTCCTGGGTGACTTCGCCCGCCAGGGGTGGCTGGACCTCGTCGGCGGCTGCTGCGGCACGACCCCGGAGCACATCGCGGCCATCGCCGGAGCTGTCGAGGGCGTGCCGCCTCACGAGCGGTCCAGCCCGCCCCGGATGTCCCGCTACAGCGGGCTCGAGCCTCTGGCCGTTTATCCCGGATCGAACTTCATCATGATCGGCGAGCGGACGAACGTCACCGGCTCGAGGAAGTTCGCTCGGCTGATCCTTTCGGGCGACTACGAAGGGGCTCTGGAGGTTGCCCGCGAGCAGGTCGCGGGCGGGGCCAACATCATCGACGTGAACATGGACGAGGGGCTACTCGACTCCGAGAAGGCCATGACCACATTCCTGCGCCTGATCGCCTCCGAGCCTGAGATCGCCCGGCTTCCGATCATGATCGACAGCTCGAGGTTCTCCGCGATCGAGGCGGGGTTGAAGTGCCTGCAAGGGAAGGGGATCGTCAACTCCATCAGCCTGAAGGAGGGGGAGGGGACCTTCAAGGAGCAGGCGCGGCTGATCCGCCGCTACGGCGCCGCGGTCGTGGTGATGGCCTTCGACGAGCGGGGGCAGGCCACGACGGTCGAGCGCAAAGTGGAGATCGTGGAACGGGCGTACCGGATCCTCACGGAAGAGGTCGGCTTCCCTCCGGAGGATCTGATCTTCGATCCGAACATCCTCACCGTGGCGACCGGCATCGAGGAGCACAACGACTACGCCATGGCGTTCATCGAGGCGGCGAGGCGGATCAAGGAAAGGTTCCCGGACGTCAAGGTCAGTGGCGGCGTCAGCAACATCTCCTTCTCCTTCCGGGGGAACGACGCCGTCCGCGACGCCCTGCACGCCGCCTTCCTCTACCACGCCATCCGCGCCGGGATGGATATGGGGATCGTCAACGCGGGGCAGCTCGAGGTCTATGACGAGATCCCGAAGGACCTTCTGGAGCGGGTCGAGGACGTGCTGCTGAACAGACGCTCGGACGCCACGGAGAGGTTGGTGGAGTTCGCCGAGTCGGTCGGGCGGAAAGGGAAGGCCCGGCAGAAGGACGAGGAGTGGCGGGAGGGGACCGTGGAGGAGAGGCTCTCCCATGCCCTCGTCAAGGGGATCGTCGACTACATCGACCAGGACGTCGAGGAGGCCCGCAGGAACTACGTCCGCCCCCTCGAGGTCATCGAGGGGCCTCTGATGGCCGGGATGAACGTCGTCGGGGACCTCTTCGGCTCCGGAAAGATGTTCCTCCCGCAGGTGGTGAAGAGCGCCCGCGTCATGAAGAAGGCCGTGGCCTATCTGCTGCCGTACATGGAAGAGGAGAAGAGACGGGCGGGGAATGACGGAGCGCCGGTCCAGGCGAAGGTCCTGCTGGCGACCGTGAAGGGGGACGTCCACGATATCGGCAAGAACATCGTCGGCGTGGTCCTCGGATGCAACAACTATGAGGTCATCGACCTCGGCGTGATGGTCCCCGCCGAGAGAATCCTGAGGACCGCCGTCGAGAGGAAAGCGGACATCATCGGGCTGAGCGGACTGATCACCCCCTCGCTCGACGAGATGGTTCACGTCGCGCATGAGATGCAGCGGCAGGGCTTCACCTTGCCCCTGCTGATCGGCGGGGCGACGACGAGCAAGAAGCACACGGCGGTGAAGATCGCCCCGGAATACCGCGCCGCGACCGTGCACGTGCTCGACGCGTCGAGGGCGGTGGATGTCGTCGGAAGCCTCCTCAAC
>QHYA01000181.1:4944-16162 GCA_003223995.1 Acidobacteriota bacterium
CGCTTCTGGCCGCTTTCGCCGGAAGGGACCGCGAGCCGCTGCTGCCCTATCCGGTGGCGGTCGAGCTGAGGTTCGCTCCGGCCTGGGAGCCGTCGGAGATCAGCCGGCCATCGTTTCTCGGCACGCGGTCACTGGCGGGATTCCCCCTCGGCGAGATCGTTCCCTACATCGACTGGTCTCCCTTCTTCCATGTCTGGGAGCTGAAGGGAACCTACCCGGCGATCCTCGACCATCCCACTTACGGGGCCGCCGCAAGGGACCTGTTCGCCAGCGCCCGGAAGCTCCTGGGCGAGATCGTCGAGAGGCGACTGCTGACCGCAAACGGGGTCTACGGCTTCTTCCCGGCAGCCAGCGAGGGAGACGACATCATCGTCTTCGCCGGCGAGGACCGCCGCCGGGAGCTGGCGCGGCTGCCCACCCTGCGGCAGCAGCGGCGGAAGCAGGCCGGCAAGCCGCAGCTCGCTCTGGCCGATTTCATCGCTCCCGCGGGCTCCGGCGCCGGCGATTACATTGGCGCTTTCGCGGTGACTGCCGGGATCGGGCTCGAGGAGACGGTTCACCGATTCGAGCGCGAGCACGACGACTACAACGCGATCATGGCGAAAGCGCTCGCCGACAGGCTCGCCGAAGCCTTCGCCGAGCTGCTGCACGAGAGGACCCGGAACGACTGGGGCTACGGGAGAAACGAGAAGCTGTCCAAGGAGGAGCTGATCGCCGAGCGCTACCGCGGCATCCGACCCGCGCCAGGATATCCCGCCTGCCCCGACCACACAGAGAAGCGGACCCTGTTCGATCTGCTCCAGGCCGAGCGCTCGGCCGGCATCACTCTGACCGAGACCTTCGCCATGCACCCTGCGGCCTCCGTTTGCGGGCTCTACTTCGCCCACCCCGATTCGCGCTACTTCACCGTCGGCAAGATCGGTCGCGACCAGGTCGCCTCCTACGCCGCCCGCAAGGGGATGACCATCCAGGAGGTCGAGAGGTGGCTCGCGCCGAACCTGGATTACGAGCCGCTCGGGTAGGACCCGGACCCGGCGCGCGGCTGCCCTGCACCCTCTGCGGCTTCCGGCCGCAGCCCTCAGCCGGATGCATCCATGGGCAGCAAGCCATCGCGCCGAGCGCATTGTAGGAGAACGAGGCCGGCGATCAGGTCGTAGATGAAGTGCACCGTCATCGCCGTGTAGAGATCACCGGTAGCGCGAACGATGAGATGAAAGGCCGTCGCTGTGAGTGCAATCGCCGCCATGGCGTACCACCCCTGAAGGAAATGGACCAGCGAGAACACCACCACGCACACCATCATCGCCGCCCACCACGACCCAAGAACGCGTTGCCAGAGCCCGATCATCACACCGCGATAGACGATCTCCTCGACAATCCCGGCTGTCAGCGCCACGATGGTCCACCACCATAGGTCCACTGAAGTATGTGGGAGCATCCATATCATCCGGCGCTTTTCCGCCTCTGACTTCCAGCTCCAGCGCATCGGGAGCGTCCCCAACGTCGGCACGAGGAACGCGAGAACCATGGCAAGATTGAATGCGCCGAGGTTCGGCGAGGGGAATAGCCGGATGTCGTCGTAGCGTGCCGCAGAGAGGGCGGGTGGAAGGGTGATGGCCTGGGTCACGAAAACGGAGGCCAGATGCCTCACGCGGGTGGGAGTACGTCCGGGCTGTCGCACGCGAACAGCGGTTCGGATCGCCATCAGGGGGAGGAACATGCAGGTGAGAGCCAGGAACACCCAGCCGGAAGGCGTGACGTTCATCCGATCCATTCCGGGACGCGAATGGCTGAGAGCCTTTCCGTCAGGTCCTCCGACGCTCCGGGCGCACGAATCCGTCCCCAATGGTTGACGCTGTTGTCATGCGGCGCTCTGCATTCCCCCGCGCCAAGCCTCACTGAGCGTACGGAACTTCCCGTGCAGTTCAGAGAAGTAGATGAGCCCGACGATGGCCCCGCCTACCAGAGCCCCGAGCATCTGGACCACTTGCGCCACTGGCGTGCTTACCACCGGGCCTGAGAGAAGCGTCAAGATCAAGTGCCCGATCCATGCCCGCCTCTACTGCTGGAAACCGAATACAAGAGGTGTTCGAAACCGTTGAACAACGTGCGTCTCTCGGGCGCCATGCCAAGCTTCCGCGCGACACCCTGTGAGGGGACATTGTCAGGATGAATCAGCGAGATGACCCGTTCTAGCCCCAGGGTGTCAAACGCGTGGTCGCGGGTGCCGATGGCCGCCTCTGTAGCAAAACCGCGGCGCCAGAACGTCCTGTGGATCATGTAGCCGACCTCGCGTTCCTCGACCCCATCGACAAGCTGTCGCACGAGACCAACGTGACCGACTGGTTGGAGCGTATCTCGATCGACAGCGAGCCACAGCGCGTGATTCTGGGTGTGGTAGAGGTCGATCTGCTTTCGCACCCAGGCCTCTGTCTCGTCTCGGGAATAGTATCTTGGATAGTATCTCATCACTTCAGGGTCCGCACGCATCTCAGCAGCGAAATCCAGGTCGGCCAGCGACAATTCGCGGAGAAACAGGCGCGTTGTTTCGAGGATCACTTTCACGATGGCGCCCCCCTCCAGAATTCCACCTCGAGGGCCCACAATGCGCGGCCGCGTGTGCCCAGCGCGTCAGTAAGCGAGCAGCTCGCGAAGCGCCGGAAGGAGCTTGCGCTTTGGAGAGAAGATCTCCTCCAGGTTCCGGTTGAAAGGAACGGGAGTGTCGAGGCCTCCGAGGCGCGCCACAGGGGCATCGAGCCACTCGAACGCCTCGCGTCCGAGCGCGGCCGCCACCTCCGCTCCGAAGCCTCCCGTCACCGGGGCCTCGTGAAGGACGAGGGCGCGGCCGGTCTTCCTCGCGGAGGCGACGGAGGCCTCGATGTCCCAGGGGAGCAGGGACCGGAGGTCGATGACCTCGACCTGCTTTCCCTCCTCGGCGAGCTGCCCTGCGGCCTCCAGGGCCCAGATCACTCCGACCCCGTACGTGATGATCGTGACGGCCCGCCCCTCCCGGGCGATCCGGGCGCGCCCGATCGGAACGATGTACTCGCCAGGCGGGACCTTCCCTCTCGCCGAGCGGTAGAGAAGCTTGTGTTCGAGATAGAGAACCGGATTGCCGTCCCCAAAGGCCGCGAGCAGAAGCCCCTTGGCGTCGAAGGGGGTCGCAGGAGCGACGACCTTCAAACCCGCCACCTGTGTGAACCAGGCCTCGATGTTCTGCGAGTGGAATGGGCCGGCGCCCACTCCGCCTCCGACCGGCGCCCGGATCACGACCGGAACGCGCGCCCCCCAGCGATAGTGGGTCTTCGCGAGGTTGTTGACGGCCTGGTTGAAGCCGCAGGTGATGAAATCTCCGAACTGCATCTCGACCATCGGAACGATGCCATCCAGAGCCATGCCCAGTGCGGCTCCGATCGCTCCCGATTCGATGATAGGAGTGTTGCGCACGCGCGACTTGCCGAACTCCTGGACGAACCCTTCCGTGACCTTGAAAACGCCGCCGTAGTCGGCAATGTCCTGCCCGAGCAAAACGATCCTGGGGTTGCGCCGCATCGCGAGCCTCAGGGCCTCGGAGATCGCGTCCACGTAGCGCAGCTCGCGCGAGCCGGCCTCCGCATCGGCGTCCTGCTCTTCGCGGACGGGCCCGAGTGCGGCGAGGCTCGGAGCATGGACATCCGCCAGCTCCCGCTCTTCGGTCGATTCGGGCGCCGGCGCGGCGAGGGCGGCGTCGATGATCGGCTCGATCGCCGCCCCGATCTCGGCGCGGATCGTCTCCCGCTCCGGCTCCGTCAGCGTCCCGCTGCCGGCCAGCAGCTTCTCGAAGCGAGCGACAGGATCCTTGTGCGCCCATTCCTTGAACAGCTCCTCCGGCACGTAGGCCGTCCCCGAGGCTTCCTCATGCCCGCGCATCCGGAAGGTCTTGAACTCCAGCAGCGTCGGACCCTCCCGCCGCCTCGCCCGCCCCGCCGCCTGCTCGACCGCCCGCACTACAGCCAGAAGGTCGTTGCCGTCGACAACGACGCCCGGAATCCCGTAACCGACGCCTCGGTCGGCCAAGTCCTTACAGGCATACTGCTCGGAGACGGGGGTCGAGAGGCCGTAGGCGTTGTTCTCGATCACGAAGAGGACCGGAAGTTTCCACACAGCCGCGAGGTTCACCGCCTCGTGAAAGTCCCCCTCGCTTGTCGCCCCCTCGCCTGTGAAAGCGGCCGCGACGCGCCGCTCCCTTCTGAGCTGGGCGGACAGCGCAAGGCCGTCCGCGACGGGAAGCATCGCTCCGAGGTGGCTGATCATCCCGACGATCCGCTTCTCGAGGAGGCCGAAGTGGAAGGTCCGGTCCCTCCCCTTGGTGAAGCCGCCTTCCTTTCCGAACAGTTGCCGGAAGAGCTGGGCAAGGTCCAGGCCGCGCCCCGTGAAGACCCCCAGGTTGCGGTGCATCGGAAGGATCCAGTCCTCCTCCTGCAGCCCCGCGACGACCCCGACGGCGATCGCCTCCTGGCCGATGCCGGAGAACCACTTCGAGAGCTTCCCCTGCCTGACAAGCAGCAGCATCTTTTCCTCGATGATCCGAGGCAGCAGGAGGGCGCGGTAGAGGCCGAGGAGACGCTCGGCGGGGAAGCCATCGATCGCCGGTCGGATCTTGCGGAGAGCGGGGGGCTGCGTCTGATCCTCGACCGCGGGCCGGGTCTCGCCCGGGCTTGCAGGCCGCGACTCACCCTCGACGGGAGGTTGCATCTCGTCAGGGGCCGCTGGCGGCGCGTCGCCCGGACCGGGAGGCACCGCCGCCTGGTTCACAGGGTCATCCACGCCGTAGCATTGAACAGGAGAAGCCGCTCGAAGGCAATCCCGTTTCCGCTCCGCCTCGCGTCGGCTAGCCCAACTCGCAGGAATCGGGATGGTGGGGTCGGGATGCGAGCGGGCCAGCCGCCCGCGCCTCGGGAGCGCCTCTATTGCGAGGAGGGATCGACCTCCTCTGGTGGCTCCGGCTCGGCCGTGCGGGCAGCCTCTGCCGCCGGGCGAGCGGCCTGTGCCGCCGGGCGGGGCTTGCCGAGCAGGTACTGGCCGGGCCAGTGCTGGTCGTGGTGGCCGTACCGGGCCGCGGCGTGCAGCGTCAGGTAGGGATCGGCCAGATGAGGCCGCGCCATCACGCACAGGTCCGCCCGGCCCGCCGCGAGGATCGTGTTGGCATGGTCGGCGTGCTGGATCCCGCCGACAGCCATCACGGGGAAGCGGGCGTCGTAGCGGATCTGCTCGGCGAAAGGGACCTGGTACATCCGGCCGTATACGGGCTTCGACTCCGGCACGTTGCCCGCGGAGGAGACGTCCACGATGTCGCAGCCGTGCTCCTTGAGCATCCTCGCGACCATCACGGCGTCATCGGCCCGCAGGCCGCTGCCGTCCTCCATCCAGTCGCTGGCCGATATGCGCACGGAGATCGGCTTGCGCTCCGGCCAGACCCCGCGCACCGCGTCGAAGACCTCGAGCGGATAGCGCATGCGGTTCTCGAGGCTTCCGCCGTATTCGTCCGCGCGCCTGTTTGACAGCGGCGAGATGAAGCTCGACAGCAGGTAGCCGTGCGCCATGTGCAGTTCGATGAGGTCGAAGCCGGCCTCTTCGGCCCACGCCGCGGCCTGCCGGAAGGCGTCGCGGACGCGGTCCATGTCCCCCCTGTCCATCTCCTTGGGGACGGGCCAATCCGGATAGAAGGGAAGCGCGGAGGGGCCCAGCGTCTTCCAGGCCCCCTCCCCGGGTTTCAGCGGCCAGTCTTCCCCTTCCCACGGATGGTGGGTGGAGCCCTTGCGCCCCGAGTGCGCGAGCTGGATGCCGATCTTTGCCTTCGAGCGAGAGTGGACGAAATCGACGATCCTCTCCCAGGCCCGCATGTGCTCCGGCCGGTACATGCCCGTGCAACCGAAGGTGATGCGGCCGTCCTCGCTCACATCGGTCATCTCGGTGATCACCAGCCCGGCGCCGCCGATGGCCCTGCTTCCGAGGTGAACGAGATGCCAGTCGTTCGGCGTCCCGTCCTTTGCGGAATACTGGCACATGGGGCTGACGACGATGCGATTGACCAGATCCATCCCGCGCAGCCTGAAAGAGGAGAAGATCGGAGGAAGGGCCCGGCCTTCGCTCGTCCGCGGCCCTCGGGTCTTCCCGCCGTACCACTCGGTGACCGCCTCGACCAGTTTCGGATCGCGCAGGCGCAGGTTGTCGTAGGTGATGCGCTTGCTGCGGGTCATCAGGTTGAAGGCAAACTGGATCGGAGGCTGGCGAAGATAGCGGCGGGAGTTCTCGAACCACTCCAGGCTCGTCTGAGCCGCCCTCTGCGTCCGAACGACTTCCCGGCGCCGGGCTTCCTCGTAGACCCGGAGGACCTCGGGCACGCCCGAGGCGTCGTGCATCTGGAAAGATTCCGCCAGGGCCATGTCGAGGTGCTCCGCGAACAGCCGTTCGCAGTAGGCGATTGTCTGCTCCTCGTCCGCGCGCTCCAGCCCGGCCCTCTTCCAGGTCTCCTCGCGGCACTCGACGATCCAGGTGGACATGGCCTTCTCGAACGGGTACGCATGCACCTGGAACAGCCCGTGCTCGTTCTCCTTGAAGATGAACGTGAACGCGCGCAGGGGCCGGGTCGTCCCGAGCCAGGAGAACCGGCACTTCCCCCAGGCCAGCTTCGGCTTGAAATGCTCCGCGAAGGTCTCCCGGACCAGGCTGTTGATCCCGTCCGCGCCCACGACGAGATCGGCGCCGGGCAGCTCCGCGAGACTCCTGATGTCACGCTGGAACTCCAGCCTGACGCCGAGCTCGCGACATCGGTCGTGAAGGATCATGAGCAGACGCTTGCGCGACAGCCCGCAGAAACCGTGACCGGTGGAACTGATGCAGGTCCCGGCGTAATGGGTCTCGATGTCGTCCCAGTAGACGAACTGGTCGCGGATGGCCCGGTAGCTCTCGGGGTCGGCCTGCTCGAGGTTGCCGAGCGTTTCCTCGGAGAAAACCACTCCCCAACCAAACGTGTCGTCCGCCCGGTTGCGCTCGATCACGCTGATGTCGGTGGAGGGGAAAGCCTTCTTCATGAGGATGCTGAAGTAGAGGCCTCCCGGCCCACCGCCGAGGCAGACGATCTTCATGACGTTTCCCATCATCGAGCGGATCCATCCTGGAGAATCGCTCGCGCGGGGCTGCGTAGTATATATACGCCGCGCGGCGAGCCTCACGTAGGCAGCGCGCCGGCCTGGCGGCATCCGCTAAACTGTGGCTCCCCGTATGGACGAAGCACGCGCGCGCCGCCCGTACCTCGCCCTCCGCCACCGCGAGTTCAGGAAGCTCTGGATCGCCCAGCTCGTCTCTCTCACAGGCTCCCAGATGCAGGTCGTGGCCATCAACTGGCACGTCTACCTGCTGACGCGCTCTCCCCTCGCCCTCGGCTTCGTTGGCCTGACGCGAGTCCTGCCCATCATCGTTTTTTCTCTCTGGGGCGGGATCGTCGCGGACCGCCGCGACCGGCGGTGGGTGATGTTCAACACGCAACTGGCGATGACGGCGGTCGCCGCAGGCCTCGCGGTCCTCACGTTCACTGGCAGCGACGCGATCTGGTGGATCTACGCTCTCAACGCCCTCGCGGCCGCGGCAGTGGCCTTCGATGGCCCCGCCCGACAGGCGCTCGTCCCACGGCTGGTTCCGCCAGAGGATCTTCCCGGGGCCCTTTCGCTCAACCTCACGGTCTTCCATGGGGCGATGATCGGCGGCCCGGCGCTGGCGGGCCTTCTCATCGCGGGCACGGGCGCCCTCCTCGCGCCCGGCACCACCATCGGAGGCCGACTGGCGCATGCCGGCAGCTCCGAGCTATCCCGGCACACGGCAGGGCTGGGATGGATCTACCTGATCAACGCCCTCTCCTTCGTCGCCGTGCTGGCGTCCCTGCTGTCGATGCATCCGGCAACGGGAAGGCTTTCCCCGGAAAGGAGCGGCCCGGATCATCCGCTTCTGGCTCTGAAGGAGGGGCTGCAATTCGTCTTCAGGACGCCGCTGATGGTGTGGAGCATGGCCCTCGACTTCTTCGCCACCTTCTTTTCCGGCTCGATGTCGTTGCTGCCGATCTTCGCCGACCAGATCCTCATGGTCGGCCCGGCCGGTTACGGGCTGCTGGCAGCGGCCCCCGCATTGGGCGCGCTGGCGGGATCGCTCTACACCTCGATCTGGCCCTTGCCGCGGAAACAGGGGCGGGTCTTCCTCTGGTCGGTAGCGGCCTACGGCCTCGCCACCATCGTCTATGGAGTCTCCCGGAGCTACGCTCTGACTTTCCTGGCTCTCGCCGGGACGGGACTGGCCGATCTGGTCTCGACGGTCATCCGCCAGACGCTCCGCCAGCTCATCACCCGCGACGAGCTTCGAGGCCGGATGACGTCGATCAACATGATCTTCTTCATGGGAGGCCCGCAGCTCGGCGAGCTGGAGGCGGGTCTGGTCGCCTCGATCTTCTCCACGGCCGCGCTGGGCGCCGCGGTGTCAGTCGTCTCGGGAGGGATCGCCACGCTGGCCGTCGTCGCGTTCGTCGCGGCCGCCACTCCGGTGGTCCGAGGCTACGACCTCACCCGTCACCTCCCGGAGCACAACCGGCAGGCGTCGGCGGGATGAGGTTCCGCCAGCGCTTTCGGAGGCTGAATGCCTGGATGGAGCGGGTAGCGATTCGGAAGAGAACGGAAAAAGATCTTGTCCGCGACTTATCTCCAGCGTATGTTTCCGGCGCTGCCGGAATAGTGGCAGCTCCTCCGGGGGGAGCGGTCCTGCGAAAGGAGCAGCCATGCTCGCCCGGTGGACCGACTTGCCTATCCCCTTTCACCGCATCCCAGCCGCTGTTGCTTGCGTCGCCGTCGCGGCCGTGCTCGGCCGAGTGGTGGCCGCCGACTTCGTCGTCACCACCAGCGCCGACGCCATCCCTCCTCCGGTCGGCTCGCTGCGTTGGGCCATCGAGAAGTCGCAGACCAACGGCGAGCGCGATATCGTGAAGATCCGGAGCAGCCTTGGCACAATCCATCTCGTCGCCCCCCTGCCGAGGATCCAGGAAAGCCCCGGCGTCCATGTCCTGACGGCCTTCGACGTTGACCCGCCCTCATTGGCAGTGATCGACGGGGGCGGCAGCGTGAGCGGCGCCTTCTCGATCCAAGGAGGCTCGAACCGCCTTCAGGATCTCCGCTTCACCAACTTCGCGGGTCCCTCGGTGGTCACGATCTCTTCGAATGCGGCCCTGGACAATACGATCGACGGCTGCGAGTTCCAAGGCCTCCCGGGGCCCGTGGCGACCCCCGTGGCGGCGGTGCGCGTGGAGGCCTCGGTGGACGGAACGGGCATGCCGGTCGGCACGCTCGTTTCGGAGTGCCAGTTCAGCGGGTTCTCCCAGGCGGTCGTCGTTGATGGATCCGCAGCGCCCGGCGCGCCGCCGGCCTCCGAGCCTACGGTGATCTCCCACAATCGCTTCGGCCTGGATGCCTCCGGCTTCCTGCTGGACGGCAACGATCAGGCCGTCACCATCATCGAGCACAGCCCCGTCAACGTCCTGCGGAACACCTCCGCCACCACGAGCGACTGGACGGTCTCACTCGACTCCTCCCCCGGCGGACTCGTCAAGGAGAACGAACTCGGCGTGGCGCCTTCGTCGTCCGTCGTGTGCGCGGGGTCCGGCGGACCGGCCGTCAGGCTCATCGGCTCGCGCGATGTGGAGGTCTCCGATAACCACATCCTCTGCAGCAAGAACGGCCTCCTCCTCGGGTCGCAGGCTCATCAGGCAAATGTCGTCGGCAACAAGATCGGATCGTCCGACCCGGGAACCGGCACGACGTCGGACGGGATCCTCATCGACGCGGCGGGCGGCTACCGGATCATCGGCAACGAGATCTCGAACAGCGGCGGCGCGGGCATTCACGTCACGAGCTCGCCATCCCCGTCCAACGTCTCGAGTGTCATGTCATGCAATATCATCCGGGGGCAGCCCGGAGCGGCCATTGTCCAGGCCCCCGGCTCCCAGCCGCCCCCCGTTCTCTCCTCGGCCACGCCGTTGAGCTTGAAGCTCTCCCTGGCGACCCCGACCGTGGGAAAGGCGGAAGTGTATGGAGGAGAAGGCAATGACGCAGGTCTTCTGCTCGGGTCCGTCCAGTCGGACGGCTCGCTCGCTTCTTTCGTTCACCAGTTGCCCGTGACCAACCTGATGGTGACTCCGGGAACGACCACGCACGCAACGGAGATCAGTTTCGACGACGTCTACCCCTCGGCGCACGTGGCGACGTTCACGTCCCACGAGACCTCCGGGACATCGGATCCCCTCGCCGCCAACTCGCAAGGGCTGGCCTTCGACGTCGTCCGGGGGAAGGTAGGGAACCTCGCGCCGTCTTCCAGTGGCGGTGTCGATCTGGGTCCGCTCGTCTGCCTCGCGTCCCTCGTGCCCCCCGGGGCGCTGCCGGTTTTCGACTTCGATCCCCCACCTCCTCCCGGTACCGCCTACTTCTACCTCGCGCGCAGGAGGAGCATGGGGAGCCCGAGGTTGGGAACGTACGACCCGGCCATGTGCCTTGTGGATCTGGGGGACGCGTTCGTGGGCCCGAGGAAGCCGGGAGCGGGTGACTGCGGGCCCTAAGTGCTCCATCCCGCAAATACGGTTGCATTCGGGTGCCGATCCATCGCCGCCCCTTCGGTCCATTGTCCGCTTACCACAATGAACCGTACAATCGCTGCTGTGAGCGTATGTTCTGACGTCGCCCCGAACATTCCGGACTCCCTCCAAGAGCCCTTCCGATCGGCGCTCTCTGCCGCCTCGAACGCCTGGCTCGCGCTCATGCGCGACAAGCTCGTCTGCCTGGTCCTTTTCGGCTCTGTCGCACGGCGGCAGGCAGCCGACTCGTCGGATATCGATCTTCTCATAGTCGCCGAAGGCTTTCCCAGAAGCCTGCGGGATCGCCGCCGTCCTCTGCTCGATGCGTGGGAACGAACGCAGGCAGCGAAGGGCTTGCCCCACGTGGAGTGGAGCCTCGTCACGAAATCCCCCGATGAGGCCAGGTTCCACAGTCCTCTCTACCTCGACATCGTCGAGGACGGGATCCTGATTCTCGACCGGGATCGATTCTTCGAGCAGATCCTCTCGGAAATGAGGGAGCGCATGCGCACTCTGGGCAGCCGGCGCGTGTATCTCCAAGACGGGAGCTGGTACTGGGACCTCAAGCCGGACTTC
>QHYA01000182.1 GCA_003223995.1 Acidobacteriota bacterium
CACGTCCCAGATGGTGTCCGGGTGGGGGTGATGGTCGATGCACACCTTGACCGCCGGGCTCTTCTCGATCGGCTCGCGCAGCCGGCCGAGGCGGTGAGCGGAGGAGTTGTCGAGCAGGATGATTACCTGAGCCTCGCGCAGGAGCGCGTCATGGGCCTGCGGGTCATATCTTTCGACGAGCCCTTCGGGGACGAGGAACCCGTAGTTGTGAGGAGGAGGGTCGGTGTTGATGATCCGGACATGCTTCCCCCGTCCGCGCAGGAAGTGGCAGAGAGCGAGCTGCGCGCCGAGGCCGTCCCCGTCGGCGTTCATGTGCGTGGCCAGCACGAAGCGCGCGCGGGCCTCGATCAGGTCCTTCACCCGGTCCCAGAACATCTTCTGTCGTTCCTCTGCCGTCGCGCCGCCGGGCGGCGGCCGCCGTCATGCGTCAACGTTCGAGCGGAACAAGTGGTACATCATACAACATCCCTCAACCGACGCCGGGCCTTTCAGCGGGTGGCTCGGTAGGCCCCCGCCCTGTAGAGACGCGCCGACTCGACGTAGGAGACGCAGTTGCGCGCCACGCGCTCCTTCTCTTCTTCCGTCAGCTCTCTCAGCAGCTTCGCCGGCACGCCTGCGGCGAGGGTCCCCGCAGGCACCTGAAACCCTTCCCGCACGACGGCGCCGGCGGCGACGAGCGCCCCGGCTCCGATCCTTGCGCCGGACAGCACGACCGCCCCCATGCCGATGAGGCATCCCGCCTCGAGGGTCGCTCCGTGGATGACGGCCCTGTGCCCGACCGTCACGCAGTCTCCGATATTCGCGGGACAGCCCGGGTCCGTGTGGACGACGCTCAGGTCCTGGATGTTGCTCTGCTCGCCGATCCGGATCGGCTCGAGGTCTCCGCGCAATACGGTGCCGAACCAGACGCTGCTGTCGGCCCCGACGCTCACCTCGCCGATCAGCATCGCCCCGGGCGCGACGAAGGCCAGGGGGTCGATCGACAGCCGGTTGGCCGGCAGCTCGGTCATCGATGCGCTCCTGAGGGACGGCGGGCGCCGGATCCCAGGCCCAGGCCCGCGGCGCGCCCCGTCTGCATGCGCTGGACCCGTTGATGGACATTGTAAGGCAGGGTCACTCCCGTCGATGGAGAGCGCTGATGTCCAGGGCGGCCCCGACGCTGCCGATGATCTCCCTGCCGGCCGCGAGGAGGGGCTCGATGCGAACCTGGAACACACGCCCTTTCCACTCCATCTCGTACGAGACCGACTCCCCCGCCATCGCCCTCAAATGCGCGGCGATGGGCTGGAAGCTCGGATCGGCGGTCCCGACCCTCGCTCTCCCTCAGGGCCTCCTCGGCCCGCTTCCGTTCGGTGATGTCCTGCACGACCGACACGCAGTGGAGGGGAATCCCTTCCTGACCCGGCAGCCAGGTCCCAGCCACATGGCCCCAGACCGTGGAGCCGTCCTTCCGGATGAAGCGCTTCTCGAGGTCCACCGCTCTCCGCGCTCCCGAGAGAACCGAGCCAAGCGTGTCCCGGCTCAGGGCGATGTCCTCGGGGTGAGTGACGTCGAAGACCGTCTTCCCCCGCAGCTCCTCTTCCGCGTATCCGAGGAACCTGCAGAAGGCCGCGTTCACTTCGATGAACTGCCCCTCGCGCCCGACCGTGGCCATGCCCGCCGCCGTGTTCTCGAAGATCGAGCGGAAGCGCTCCTCGCTGGTCTTCAGCGCCTCCTGGGAGCGCCGCAGCACCGCGAGGTCCGACAGGTCCTGGAGCATGACGATGGCCTCTTCGGTGTCGCCAAAGGGGGATCGAATCGGCATGGCCGTGGCGTAGATGTCCCGCGGCCCGCCGTGAAGGTCCAGGCGCATGTCGGCATGGGCCACCTCCGCCGTGCGCAGGGCCCGCGAGCCGGGGCAGGTCTCGCATGGGGCGCTCTCCCCGCAAAGGAGCCGAAAGCACCGACCGCCGACGATCTCCCTCGGATGGCGGCCCACCGCGAAGCGCCGCGTGAAGACCTCGTTGACCCAGACGACCTGGAGGCAACTGTCCAGCACGAAGAACCCGGCGTCCGAGTGATTGAGCACTGCGGAGAGCTTCTGCCGCTCCCGCTCGAGCACCCGGTTCTGCCCGTCGAGAAAGCGGAACCAGCGCTCGTACTCCTCGATCTTGCGCTGGAGCTGCTCGAGCGTCCTTTCCGGGACCGACTCCGTCTGTACCGGCAACTCTCCGTCCCGCCGCTTACGATCCCGTCCCGCGGACGGCCGCAGCTTCCTTGCTTCTCGAGGCGCCCTCGCTTCGCCGGGCCGCGTAGGCCGCGGCCAGCCAGTCGGCGACCCTTTCAACCGCAGCGACCGTCTCCGGGTCGAAGGCGTCGAACTCATGGCTGTCGATGTCGATCTGCGCGAAGATGTCCTTCCCTTTCCGGATCAGCACGACCAGCTCGGAGCGGGTCGCGCTCGAGCAAGCGAGGTAGCCGGGGGCCTTCGAGACATCGGGGACGTTCATATTGCGGCACTCCGCCACGGCCGTGCCGCAGATCCCCTTCCCGACGGCGATGAAGACATGATCGGTCGGGGCGCCGATGAAGGGCCCCAGACGGAGCACATCGTCCGGGAAGAGCTCGTAGATCCCGGTCCAGTGAAATCGGGAGTTCGAGTCGTGGAGGAACCCCACGGCGCTGGCAAGCAACTGCTCCAAACCGACATCGTGCTCGGCGAGGCTCTGCAACTTCTCGCAGATCCTGTCCATGACCAGTCGTTTCCCTCGGGCCCTTGCGACTAGAAGTCCCCCTCATCACGGAGGACACTTGCCTGTCATGGTAATGAATAGGCTCGTCGCGGACTTGCGCAAGGAGTGGGCCGGGCCGATTCCGTCGCGCAGACCTGACCCCCGCAACTCGAGCGACCGGCGAGGCCAGGTCTCTCCGGACCCAGAACCGGCCCTCCACGGTCCCCGCAGGCCGGATCGGTCTCGGCGCAAGCGGGAAGGAGCCTCGGGTGTCAGCCGATGGCTTCGGCGACGCTGCGCCGCAAGATGGAAAGCCCCTCCTCGATCTCCTCTTGCGTGACGTTGAGGGCGGGGCGGAAGCGGATTCCCTGCGAGCCGCTGGAGAGCATCATCAGACCGTTCTCGTGGCAGCGGTCCATGACCTTCTTGCGCAGATCCGGCGAGTCCAGGTCGATCGCGCACATCAGGCCCTTTCCGCGGGCATTGCGGACCTTTCCCTCGAACTCTTTCCCGAGCTGCCGCAGGCCGACCAGCAGGACCTCCCCCCGGCGCGCCGCGTTCTCGACGAGCCCTTCCTCGGCGATGATCTCCAGGTAGCGCCCGCCCCGGACCATGTCGGCCAGGTTGCCTCCCCAGGTGGAGTTGATCCGGCCCGACACCCGGAACACGTTGTCCTGGACCTGGTCGATCTTCCTCGAAACCATGATTCCGCAGACCTGAAGCTTCTTTCCGAAGACGAGGATGTCCGGCTCGAAGCCGAAGTGCTGGTAGGACCACATCTTCCCGGTCAGCCCGACCCCGGCCTGCACCTCGTCCACGATGAAGAGCACATCGTGCTCGTCGCAGATGCGGCGAAGCTCCCTGAGGAACTCTCCCCGGAAGTGGTTGTCTCCCCCCTCCCCCTGGATCGGCTCGATGATCAGGGCGGCGATGTCGCTTCCATGGACGGAGAAGGCCTCCTCGATCTGACGGATGGCCTGCGCCTCGGCCGTCTGCACGCGAAGGAGGTCCCGTTCCAGAGGGAAGTCGATCTTCGGATTGTCGATACGCGGCCAGTTGAACTTGGGGTAGTAGTCGGTCTTGACCGGATCGGAGTTGGTCAGGGACATCGCGTAACCCGTGCGGCCGTGAAAGGCCTGGCGGAAATGGAACGAAATCGGCCATCTCGACCGTGTAGGCGTCCGAGTTCGAGGGCTTGTTCACAGCGGCCCGCAGCAGCCGGTCGATGAAGGAGGCCTCGCGCATCTTCGGATGGTTGATCCCGACAGGCCCGGAGGCGAAGAAGGTGTAGAAATCGAGGTACCACTTTCCGGTCGATGAGTCGTAGACCCGCGAGCCCCGGCTCTTCTCCAGGTCGACGACGAGGTGAAAGCCGTCCACGAGCATATGTCTGCCCAGAACCTCCAGGACCTCGCGGGGGGAGACCTCGGGCGGGCGGGTTGTGGCGTATTCCTTTGCGTTCTGGATCATCTGGTCTCTCTTGCTTTCTTCCGTCCGGCCCCGTCGGCCGGCGCCGGAGACGCCCCGCGGCCGAGCGCCATGCGGGTGGTTTCCTTCGCTGTCTCGAGCACGATGAGAGTGCGGGTCTGCCGGACACCATCGAGGGAGTTGAGCCGGTCGAGCACCAGCTCGCGCAGTGCCTGCCTGTCAGGAACCTTGACCTTCACCAGACAGGAGAATTCCCCGGCAACATAGTGGCACTCCTGCACCTCGTCGAGGCTTCGCATCAGCTCGACGAACTCCCGCTCGTGACGCGGATGCTCGATGAAGATCTCGACGAAGGCGGTAATGTCGTTCCCCACCTTCTGATCGTCCAGCACCACGACCCAGTCCCGGATGACCCCTCGTTGCTCGAGCTTGCGTATCCGCTCGTTGACCGAGGCAGGAGAAAGGCCGACGCGCCGCGCGATCTCCGCCTGAGGCATCTTTGCGTCCATCTGCAGGAGATGCAGCATCTGCCGGTCTTTCTCGTCCAGGAGATCGGTCTTTTCCATCACAATAACGGTATATCTGCCATTTTACCAAATAACATATGCTCAAGAGCGTGACTTTTCAAATAACATTTGCAAATCAGCAGGAAATCGAGGAACCAGGGATAACCTCACGCGGAGAGCCGCCTCCCGCGTCGGAGCGGGAGGCGCGCATCAGCGCGAGATGAGTGGATGGGGGGGCTTGTGATGCGCCGGGCTTGTCAGGTCACCGTGGCTGTCACGTCAGATCGGCGGGACCGTAGGGACGGATCCTCTCGGCCAGCTCGCCCAGCCGGGCGTCCGCGCGCGCCATCAGCGTCCCCTCGGGGTAGCGCCCACCGTCATCGCGGACGCCGGCCGGGTATCCGCTGAGCAGCTCGACCCCCTCCTCCACCGAGTCGATGCCGTACACATGGAACAATCCCTTCCGGACCGTCTCGACCACGTCCTTGCGCAGCATCAAGTCGTCGAGGTTCCGCCTCGGAATCAGGACTCCCTGCCGCCCCGTCAGCCCCCGCGGCGCGCACGTGTCGAAAAAGCCTTCGATCTTGTGATTCACCCCGCCGATCGGCTGGATCTCCCCCTTCTGGTTGATCGAGCCGGTCACGGCGAGGTCCTGGCGGAAGGGGAGGCTCGAGAGGGCGGACAGCAGCGCGTAGACCTCCGCGCTGGAGGCGGAGTCCCCATCGACGCCGTAGTACGACTGCTCGAAACAGAGGCTGGCGGAAAGAGTCAGCGGCTTGTCGCGCGCGAAGCGGTCGCGAAGGAAGCCGGTAAGGATCAGCACCCCTTTGTCGTGTGTCGGGCCGGAGAGGCGAGACTCGCGCTCGATGTTGACGATTCCTTGCCGCCCCATGCCGATCGTGGCGGTGATGCGAGTGGGCCGGCCGAAGTCATGGTCCCCGACCTGGTAGACGGAGAGACCGTTCACCTGCCCGGGGCGGCTCCCCTGCGTGTCCACAAGGAGCAACCCGCGGTCGAGCAGCTCCTGCACCTTGTCCTCGAGCAGGCCTACGCGGCGCACCCGCTCACGCACCGCCCGGTCGACGTGCTCTTCCCGCACGAGACCGCTTCCTTCCCGCCGCGCCCAGTAGCAGGACTCTCGCACCAGGTCGGCGACATCGTTGAAACGGGTCGTCAGCCGGTCCCTGCGTCCTGCTGCGCGTGCTCCTTCTTCGACGAGAGCGGCCACCCCTGTCCGGTCGAAAGCGAGGAGCTTCTCCGCGCCGACGATCCGCTTGACGAAGCGGGCATAGGAGATCCGGCAGGGACCGTCGTTCGGCATCTCCACGTCGAAGTCCGCCTTGATCTTGAAGATCTTGCGGAAGTCCTCGTCGAGATCGTACAGCCGGAGGTAGGTCTGGTGCTGGCCGATCATCACCACCTTGACCCTCACCTCGATCGGCTCCGGCTTGATCGTCGCGCCGGCATTCAGGAAGAAGGTGTCAGCGGATTGGATCTCGACGACCCCCGTCCGCAGGACCCTCTTCAGCATCGTCCAGACGCCGGGCTCTCCGAGCACGTCGAGGGCGTTGAGCACCAGGTGCCCCCCGTTTGCCCGGATGAGCGAGCCAGCCTTGATGCGAGTGAAATCGCTGCGCATGGGCATGCCCGGCCGCTCCACGTCCCGCTCGATCGCTCCGAAGAGGTTCCTGAAAGAGGGGAAATTCTCGTTGATGACCGGAGCCCGTTGCGCCCCGCTGTTGTCCACGATCACGTTCACTTCATAGAGGCGGGACGGGTCCTCGGGCGCCGGCCCGGCCCCTTCGGCGGCGTCTCCCTCGCGCTTGCCCCGAAACCCCTCGATGCTGTCGAGGATGTTCCGTTCCACCTCTTCCAGGTGCGCGGGCAGGCCGGAGCGGGGGGGGCTGGAGCAGCTCCCCGCCTCGGCAGGATCGTGCGAAAGAGCGGGATCGGGCTGCTGCAGGAACGCCGCTGCGATCCGCTCGATCAGCTCGTGGACCACAGGCTCGACCGCCTGCCGCTCGAGCTGCGCCAGCCGCTCTTCTCTCTCCCTGACGACTTCGCGCGCCCTCTTCATCGCCTCCCGCAGCTCCGCCATCAGCTCCTCCCTCTTCGTCCGCAGACGCTCGAGCTCCTGCGGGTCGAATTGCTGGGACTCGGCCATCTTCTCGAGCTGCTCCAGGGGGACCGGCTGGCCCGCGATCATGGGGACGATCTCTTGGTGGACCAGGGGACCTGCGGCCGTCTGGGCCAGCGTGAAGCCCTCCTTCGCCAGGCGCTCCTCGAACTGCTGGGCGACCTGCTTCTCCCGCGCCGCGAAGAGGTTCAGCGCTTCCTGCCACCTATGCGCGTAGGGTTCACTCTCGAGAATCTTCGGGATCTCCTTCCTCAGCCGCTCGACGAGCTCGCGCATGGCGCTGCGGAACTGGCAGGCCTTTCCCGGAGGGAACCGCAGCAGGCGCGGACGATCCGGATCGGAGAAATTGTTGACGTAGGCGAGATCCTCCGCGGGAGGGACCCCCGATTCGGCTTTCTCGAGGAACCGCTTGATGGTGGTGTTGCGTCCCGTGCCGACGAACCCGGCCAGGAAGATGTTGTAGCCCTCCCCGGGCACCTCCAAACCCAGCCGGATCGCTCCGGTCGCGCGGTCCTGGCCGATGATGTCCTCGAGAGGCTCGATCTCCTGCGTTGTCTCGAAGGGGAGCTCGGCAGGGTCGCAGCGCCACCGCAAGCGCTCGGGTGGCACCCGACCGGCCGCCCCGGCAGCGGGCGTCTCGTTCATCGGGTGGCGATTGTAATGCGGGCCTAGGCGGGTGCGAAGCCAGGAGCAGGAGGCATCGACCGAGACGGATCAGGCCTCCGCGGGCCCCGTGGGGGCCGGGTCGGTCACGGGGGCCCCATCTTCTTCCTCCCTCTGGTGTCCCTCCGAGGACTGTTCGTCCATCAGGCGGAGGCTTTCCATCAAAAGGAACATCGCGTCGTGGGAGATCGACTCCTTCTTCGACCGGACGCCGTGCTCGATGACGAACTCCCCGCTTGGCCACCGGACCATCTCGTGGAACGCCTGGTCTCCTTCGAGGGAGTCGGTCGTGGCATGCCGGATCGTCCCCTCCTCGAACCAGATTCTCCCCCGGTTCTTTCCGGAGCTCAGCGTGACGCAGGCGGTCTTCAGCCCGATCGCCAGGGTCTGGACGATATCCGGCAGGGGCAGGTTCTCGATCTGGCCCGTGATCCCGCGACGGCGGCGCCTCGTCCCCTCCTCGTGCCTCACCGATTCCCGGATCAGAATGTTCTCCACCCTCGCCACCAGGTCATCGAGGTCCTCGGTCTTCAGCAGGAAGTCGTCCACCCCCTGCCGCAGCGCCCGGACCTTCAGGATCCGGTCGTCGCGGTCGGAGAGGAACGCGAAGGGGATGTGCCGGAGCGACTCGTCCTCCCGGATCTCCCGCAGGAGCTGAAAGGTGTCCGAGCCCTCGGAGAGCACATCCGCGAGCACGAGGTCCGGGGGATCCTGGATGAGCAGATCGAGGGCTCCCTCCGCGTTCGAGGCCAACCGGATCTCGAGTCCTTCGTTGAGCAGGCGCATCTTCAGGAGGTTGCGGAAGTCTTCCTGCGCATCGACGATCAGGACGACCGGCTTCTCCCTCGTCCCCCGGCTGGACTCACGCTTCTCGATCACGCGCAGGAACACCTCGACCACCTCCGGGTCGAACTGCGTCCCGGCGAGCCGGACCAGCTCCTCCTGCGCCTCCTCCGGGCGCATGGCCTGCCGGTGAGACCTGTCGGAGACCATGGCCACGTAAGCGTCGACGACCGACACGATCCTGGCGCCGATCGGGATCTCCCGGCCGCGCAACCCGTCCGGATACCCACGCCCGTCGTAGCGCTCGTGATGGTGCCTGATGACGGGGATGACCTTCCATGGAAAGTCGATGTGCTCGAGGAGCCTCAGGCTCCCTCCGACGTGCCCCCTCATCCGCTCCATTTGCTCCTCGGAGAAGGAGCCGGTCTCGGAGAGCACGTGTGGGTCGATGCCGGCCTTGCCGATGTCCCTCAGCAGGGTCGCGATGACGACCTCGTCGAGGGTCTCCTCCTCGACCCCCATCTCCTCGGCTACCTCGCGTGACAGCCGCATCGCCTGATGGGAGCACCCCCCGAAGAACCTGTCCCCCAGCTCCAAGAGGCCGACGAGCACGTCCACGACCTCCAGCAACGCCTGCTTCCCCTTTTCGGCGGGAGAGCCGTGTTCGCCGGACGTTTCGAAGGTTGTCGTCAGCAGGTCCAGCACCTGGTCGGAGCGGAGCACGTAGTCGTCCATGCCGAAGCGAAGCAGCTCCGGGGAGTTCCGGACGGTCCCGAAGCTTGTGAGGATGACGGCGCGGCAGCCGGGGCGCGCCTGGAGGATCTGGGAACGGAGCATGTCGGCCCGGATGTCGGCGAGGTGTGACTCTATGAGGACGACCTCGACCGAGACGTTGCGCACGACCATCAACGCCTCGGATCCGCTGGCGGCCAGGGTGACGGTGAAGCCCTTCTGGCGGATGCTGCTTCCGAGTGCTTCGCGGACTTTCCCGTTGCCGGCGACGATGAGGAAGTTCCGGTACACGCCTTCTCCACGACCTCGCTGGCCGGCGGGCTCGGCGTCTCACATCCGAGTTGCCCGGGGGGAGCGGGGACACGTCGGAATCGACTCCTCACGCTCTTGTCCGGCTGGGAATGAGTATAGGGTGGCCCAGGGAATTGTCAAAGCAATGGCCCTTTTTTCCTTCTTTGCTCCGGCGGTGGAATCGCCGGGGAGAGGTTAGACTGTCAGGCGTGACACCATCAAAGCGCGTCATCGCCCTCTTGCTCATCCTCGCCGTGCCCCTCCCGGCGCCCGCCATTTTCGCGGCCGCCCCTTCCATCCGGATCATCTCCCCTCGGCCCGGGGAGATCGTTTCGGGTAGGGGCGTCCTGGAGGCGGAAGTCCAGGACTTCACCCCGGTGACCGTTGAGTTCTTCGTGGACGGCAAGTCCGCCGGGGCGGCGCGGG
>QHYA01000049.1 GCA_003223995.1 Acidobacteriota bacterium
GCCTGCCGCTTCGCGATCTGTCCGACCAGCCGCTCTCCCTTCGCGGTGAAGCCGACGATGGACGGGGTCGTGCGGTTGCCGTCCTTGCCCGGTATGACCCGGGGCTGCCCTCCCTCGAGAACCGCGACACAAGAGTTCGTCGTGCCCAGATCGATGCCGATCACTCGTCCCATGAAGACCCCTCTGGCGCCCGATCCCCGGAATCCGGAGAAGCGCCGACATTCGAGACCACTCTCACGAGCGCCGGCCTCAGAAGGCGGCCGCCGCAGACGTATCCTTTCTGGAGCTGCTCGATGATTCGCAGGTCCTCGAAGTCGTCCCTCTCCACGACGGCGATCGCCTCGTGCAGCCGCGGGTCGAAGGGCTCGCCCAGAGCGTCCACCTGTTCGATCCCGTGAGCTCTCAGGAGCTCCATCAACTGTCGGAGGATCAGCGCGATCCCCTCGTGCACAGGGCGCGGCGTTCCTTCCGGGAGGCTCGAGAGTGCCCGCTCGAGGTTGTCCACGATCGGCAGGATCTCCTGCAGAACCGCCCGCGTGCCGGCGGCACGCTCCTCCTCCGCTTCGCGGTCCCGCCGCTTCCGGTAGTTGTCGAACTCCGCCTGAAGGCGCAGGTGGCGCTCGAGCAGACCGCTGTGGTCCGCCTGTAGCGCACGGAGGGCCTGTTCGGACTTCTCGCGGGCCGTCTCCTCCTTCTCCTCTTCCTCTCCCGCTGCCTTCCTTCCATCAGCGATCCCGCCGTCGATGGGGCATCCGGCCTCATCGACAGCCTCGATACTGATGATCTCGACATCCTCTCCGGTCTCTTCCGGATCGATCTCCGTGCGCGCCGGAGCGGGCTCCCCGACGAGCGGCCGGTCCGCCCGGCTCCGTCGTCCTGGGGAAACCGAGCCGTCCCGCGACGAATGGTCCTTCTCGCTCACGGCGCGCTGTCCTGCTGTCCGATGATCAATCCCAGGGCTCGCGAGAGTGTTTCCAGCAGCGGGATCGCCTTCGCATACTGCATGCGAGTGGGGCCGATGATAGCGACTGTCCCCAGCACTCTCCCCGGCACGCCATAGGGAGCGGCAAGCACGGCGCAGTGCCGCAGCCGGGGATCCTCGTTCTCGGAGCCGATCCGCACCATGACCCCTTCCTGCTCGAGACAGCGGCTCAGGATCTCCACCAGCCGGCCTTTCTCCTCGAATGCCTGGAAGAGCTCGCGCATCTGCAGGGTGGAGGCGAAATCGGGCTGCCCCAGAATGTTCGAAGCTCCGTCGAGGAAGACCCCGGAGGGCTCCGCCACCGGCAAGCCCTCGAGGACCTTCTCGCCGATCGACAGGGCCTGCGCCAGGAGCTGGTCGTAGCGCGTCTTGTCCTCCGCCATCAGACCGATCAGGCGGGCCCGCGCTTCGGGCAAAGTGAGCCCCGAGAACTCATCCGCAAGAAGCCCTGCCATGCGGTCCAGCTCCGCCTGGGCGATCTCCTCTCTCGCTTCGATGAGCCGGTGCGTCACAACACCTGCCGGGTCCACGATGACAGCGAGCAGGCGGCGGCCCTCGAGTCTGACGAAGTCGATCTTCTCGAACACCACGCGGGAGATGTCGGGAGCGAGGACCACGCCGACGTTGCCGGAAAACGCCGACAGCAGCCGTGAAGCCTCTTCCATCACGGAGGGAATTGCTCCGTGCGTCCCGGCCAGCGCGCGGTTGATCCCTTCCTCGGCGTTCGGCGGCAGTCTCCGCTTCGGAGAGCTGAGAAGGGAATCCACGTGCAGGCGGTACGCCCCATCCGTGGGGACGCGTCCGGCGGAAGCGTGTGGCTGCGAGAGCAGACCCATCTCCTCGAGCTCCGCCATGACGCTGCGGATCGTCGCCGAGGAGAGGTGCTCGCTGGAGACCCGGGCGAGGCTGTGCGAGCCGACCGGAAGCCCCTCCTCCAGATGGCACTGGATCACAGCCTGGAGGATCTCCCACCCTCGCCGCGACAGCATCTCGCCTCTGGGACCCAGCGGGATCGGCGGATGGTCTCTTGATCCGCGTAAGCTCCGCATACGGGAATACTTAACACCCGTACCGGAGAGCGTCAAGTTGAATGGGTACGGGACAGCAGCGTGGCCCTGATCAGCCGGTCGATGTCGCCGTCGAGCACCCGGTCCACATCGCCGATCTCCAGGCCCGTGCGGTGGTCCTTGATCAGGCGATAGGGCTGGAGGACGTAGGAGCGGATCTGGCTGCCGAAGGAGCTCTCCCCCTTGGCCCCCTCCTCGACGCGCCGTTTCTCCTCTCTCAGCGACAGCTCCCGCTCGTAGAGGCGCGCGCGAAGGATCCTCATCGCCACATCCTTGTTGCGGTGCTGCGAGCGCTCGTTCTGACACTGGACGACGATGCCGGTGGGGATGTGGGTGATGCGCACCGCCGAGTCGGTCACGTTGACGTGCTGCCCTCCCGCCCCGCTCGAGCGGTAGGTGTCGATCCGCAGATCCCTGTCGTTGATGTCGATCTTGATCGAGTCGTCCACCTCGGGGATGACGTCCACGGAGGCGAAGGAAGTGTGGCGGCGGGCGGCCGCGTCGTAGGGCGAGATCCGGACGAGACGGTGGACGCCCTTCTCTCCTCTCAGGTAGCCATAGGCCCACGGCCCGTTCACCGTGAACGTCGCGGACTTGATCCCCGCCTCTTCTCCTGGAAGAAGGTCGACGAGCTCCACCTGGAACTGGCGCCGCTCCGCCCAGCGCTGGTACATCCTCAGGAGCATCTCGGCCCAGTCCTGGGATTCCGTCCCCCCCGCGCCAGGGTGGATGGCGACAATGGCGTTGTTGTTGTCGTATTCCCCGTCGAGCAGCACGAGCGTCTCGGATTGCTCCAGCTCCCGCTCGACACCTGAGACCGCGTTGCGCAGGTCGGCCTCGACCTCCTCCCCTTCTGCGGCCAGCTCGAGCAGGGCGTCGGCATCGGAGATCGCCGCCATGAGCCGTTCACACCGTTCGAGGTCTCCGGCCAGCGCCCTGCGGCGCTGCGACAGCGATTGAGCCGCCGCGGGATCGTTCCAGAGCCCCGGGCGGGAGAGATCCTGCTCGATCCGCTCGAGCTCGGCCCTCTTCCTTTCGGGGTCAAAGATACCTCCGGATCTCTTCGGCGCGGCTCTTCAGGACAGCGAGCCGGTTCGACAACTCCTCGCGTGCGAGCATCGCTTCTCATCCCCTCTCTAACTAAAGGACGCTTGTCCGCTTCGCCTGAGCGGCCCCGGGCGGTGTGTGCCTTCCTCCTGCCGGGTGCACCGCCCACTCCATCCGGCGCTTGGATCGCCTCTTCGTCCGGGCAAAGCCAGGCCGCTGGCGGCGTCCTAGCCGCGATGGAGAACGGCGCTATCTCTCCTGTTTACAAGGAGTAACGACGCCAGAAGGACGACAGAGATCATAGCACATCCTTCCGCCGGGGCGTCGCCCAGAATCAGAAAGAGGGTCCTCTCCTCTTCCGGAGCGACACTGGCCAGGATCAATTCCCTTTCGGCCAGACGGCTGGCCGCGAGCGGCCTGCCCCGAGAGTCGAAGACCGCCGAGATCCCGGTCTCCGCGGCACGGACCAGCGGCCGGCCCGTCTCGATCGCGCGCATGCGAGCCAGGGCAAGATGCTGCGCGGGGCCGGCGCTGCGGCCGAACCATCCATCGTTGGTCAGGTTCAGCAGCACCTCCCCTCCGGCGAGGCCGGCGCCGCGGGCCAGGGAAGGGAAGATCGCTTCGTAGCAGATCAGTGGCGACAGCCGCACCTCGTTCACGATCCACACCGCCGGCTCCCTGCCAGCCTCGAACTCCCCGATCGCGTTCACGAACCGCCGCACGAAGGGGGTCAGGCGGGACAAGGGCACGTACTCGCCATAAGGCACGAGGCGGATCTTCTTGTAGCCGGAGGAGATCTCCCCCGTCGGGCGGATCAGGAAAGCGCTATTGGAGTAAGGCCCGCCGGGCTTTCCACCGATGCTCCCGATGACGAGGGACGATCCTGTGCTCTGCGCGAGGTCCACGAGCACCCTCCGGTAGGCAGCGTCCATCTCGATGCCGTAGGAATTGGGCGACTCCGGCCAGACGACGAGCTTCGCCCCTCTGTCTGCGGCCTGGCGAGTGAGGAGAAGATAGCTCTTCAGCGACTCGGCTTCCTGGCTCTCCGTGGGTTCCGGAGGACCATTGCCCTGGATGCAGGCGACAGGAAGCGACGGATGGGAAGATGGCCGCGCAGACAGTCGATGCCACCCCCATGCGAGGGCCGAGACGGGAAGAATGACGGCCGCACCCAGGGCAATAAGGCCTTGTCTTGTTCGCGGGCCCGCGCAGATCGCCCCGCACAAGGCCGCTGAGAATCCGGACAGCAGCATGGAGAGGCCATACACTCCGAAGAGCGAGGCCACCTGCGCGACCGGCGTGATGCGGTGCTGGCTCGCTCCCAGAAGCCCCCAGGGGAATCCGGTCAGCAGCGTGCCTCGAGCCCATTCCGACCCGGTCCAAAGCAGGGGCGCTGCGGTGAGAGCCCAGTTTCCAAAGCCTCTCGCGAGCAGAGCGACGGACCAGCCGTAGAGGCCCGTGTAGAGGGAGAGATAACCGACGAGCAGCAGCCAGGGAAGCGGGCACAAGACCATGGGCATTCCCGAATACCGCACGATGACGGCGAGGATCCAGCTCAACAGCAAGGCGAAGAAAACGGCTCCGCAGCAGAACCCGAGCACGAATCCCCGGCGCGGGCTCGCCCTCGGAAGAGACAGCGTCAGTGGGACAAGCGCGATCCAACCGGCTAGGCCGAGATCCGGGGACGGGAAAGAGACAGCGAGGAGAACGCCCGATGCGGCCGCCGGCAGGAGCCTTCGCGCCACCAGCAGGGCTCTGCCCGCCAGCGGCTTCAGCGTGCGGGGACGATCCAGGTCCTCAGGCCCTCGGCGGCGAGACGGCTCGCGGAGGCTTTCGCGTCGTCGGTGGAGCGGTAGCGTCCCACCTTCACCCTTGCCTTGCTCCGGCCGGTGGGGACGATGTAAGCGTCGTAGCCCCGGGCCGCGAGCCTCCCCCGGAGCCGCTCGGCGGCTTTTCGATCTCCGGCGAAGACCTGGATGGAGAAGCTGTCTCCTCCGCTTCCGGAAACCGGGACTTGGCGGACGGATTCACCGGCGCGACCCTCCGGCGCGCTGCGCGCGCCGGAGAGCTGGTCCGGCGCGGCGGCCGCTCTCCCGGGACTCTCCAGCTTCTCCGCCTTCGGTGTGTTCCCCACCCGACGATCCCCGCTTTCGAGCCGGTCGAAGAAAGTCAGCTCCTTCGAGATGTCCTTTTCCTCCTTCACCCGGGCGATCGGAGGAGCACCGGCCTGGACCGCCTCGGACCGCGCCGAGGGGGAGCGGAAGAACAGCCACGCGACCACGAGGACTCCGAACACCGTGACGGCCAGCGCGATCTGGATCAGATCCAGCCGGAACTCGATCTCCCGGCCTTCCCCTTGCCGCGGGCGCGTCTCGCGGGACCCGGATCTCACCTCCGCTCCCGCTCAGGGGCCATTGCCCAGCCGGGCCTCGATCCCGAGGCTCCCATCAATTGGCTCCGTCCTGTCCCGGCGGCCGCGGTTCCGCTACCCAGACCCTATTCTTTCCCTCCGTCTTGATCCTCCGCATCGCGGCATCCGCGCTCGCCAGCAGCTCCTCGGCGGTTGAAGCGTGCACCGGATAGGCGGCCAGTCCCAGGGAGGCGGTCAGGTTCACTCCTCCTCCGATCTCCGCCTGCAGGAAAGGGCGGGCCGAGATCTCGGCCCGGACACGCTCCGCCACCTCGAGGGCCCCCTGAATGTCGGTCTCGGGGAGAATGATGCAGAACTCGTCCCCACCGAAGCGAAAGAGCTTGTCGATCCGCCGCGTCGAGCCGCTCACGCGGTGGGCGACCTCCTTCAGGACCAGGCTTCCCATGTTGTGTCCGTAGGCGCTGTTGACTGCTTTCAGGTCATCGAGATCGAGGAAGATCAACGACAGCGGCGTTCGGAACCGCCGCGCGCGGGCGGCTTCCTGGGCAAGGA
>QHYA01000050.1 GCA_003223995.1 Acidobacteriota bacterium
CACGTCGAGGTCCGGCGTCATGGCTACGCGCCGTGCGTCTCTCGTGCGAGGAGCAACGCCGCCGACTGTGTCGAGGGTTCTTCTCCGACCCCGGTCCAAAACGGCTCCCCCTCCCGCTTTTCGTTCTCGTTCGACCGTCTTTTCCGGATCTCTCCGGAAGGGATGAGACAACCCGCCCAGGGGGCGAGCTATTTCGGATGCGCGTCGTTCCTGGTCACGCTCAGGATTCAGGCGGGCAATGGCGCTCAGGAATCGGTGAGCTTCCCCGTCACGATCACGGTTCAGCAGACGGGCCGGAGATCACCTGCAATCTCTGCCGTGCCGGAGGGAGTGATCGCTCCCTCCGTCGCACCTGTCTCCCTGAGCACGGGAGATTCCTCTCTGGCTCCGCGCGCTTCCATCGCGCCGGCTTCCGTCGCTCCTGGTCCCGTCGCTCCTTGACCCGACCCAGCGCATCGGCTATAAACGCCCGTCCCGCCCCGGCCGGTGTAGCTCAGCGGTAGAGCAGCTGATTCGTAATCAGCAGGTCGTCGGTTCAATCCCGACCGCCGGCTCCAGTTTGTAACCGGCTCCACCGCCTGACCTGCCCCTCCGAAAACTGAACCACTCGAAGTGAGAGTCCTGCGGTGGGGCACGTCCATTTCTGAGGTCGACATCCGCTCGACGATGCAGATTCGTGAGCTATGATGGGGGTGAGGAATTTCGCGGATGCAACTGTGGCCGCGCGCACCTCACGACGGGGCCTTGGCGAACTTGAGGGTCAATATATGGTGAAACACCGCACCGTGTGGATCGTGGTCGCGGATGGAGAGCACGCGCGTTTCGTCACCCCCGCGCCGAGACGGGCATTCCACACCCAACGCGTCTTCGAATCGCCGTCGGCGCACAAGCAATCATCCGACCTGGGCACTGACCGGCCAACCCGCTCCATGGAGAGCGCGACCGCTACCCGCCATGCGATCACCCCGAAGCACGATCTGCACGAAATGGAGAAGCAGAAATTCGCGCACCAGGTGGCCCACGAAATCAATCGGGTCTCGGCCGACGGGGCGTTCGACCAATTGGTGCTGGTCGCCCCAGCTCATACGCTGAACGAGATCCGGGATGAGCTGGATACCACGACCGCAGCAAGGCTGGTCGGCACACTGCAGAAGGACCTGACCAAGGTCCCCGACCACGAGCTGGCGTCCCACCTAGACGAGTGGGCGTTGCACGAGTGAGCTGAGAAGGGAGCCGATCATGCCGAAGCAGACGGCCGCTCTCTCGGGACGATCGCTGGATGGTCCCCGTGAATGGAGAGGTCGAAAACCATGAAGAGCAGGAAGAGCAGTGGGATCGAGGTCCTTGCACTCGTCGCCGTCGTGACGATCGTCGTGAGTGTCGCCGGGGCGTCTTCGTTTACCTTCGACACCCTCAACAGTGTCTCGGAGAAGGCCAAGGAGAGCCTGCTGGCCGTTCGCGTCGCTGGGGATCTCATCGAGATGTACGGAGACGAGCACCTCGTCTTTCCGGGTCCGACGGACGGTCTCGTACCGCTGGCCTCCCTACGGCAGACGCTCGACATCCCCGCGCGCAGGTACTTCCCCCAGCATGACGCCTGGGGACACGGGCTGCTCTACTGGTCGAACGGCTTCGACTACATGATCCTGAGCGAGGGTTCCGACGGACGGCCCGACTACGCCTATGATCAGCACGGGATCCCTTATGATGGAATCATGCCGGGCGTCAACGCCTCCGACACCCAGGACATCATCCTCGTCCACGACGCCCTGCTGAGGGGGCCATTCGGCTCGAGGAACTCGCCGCGCAAGACGATGGCCGACCTTCGCTCGATCGGCACCGCCTGTGAGGAATATGCGCTCGACAACAACTTCTATCCCAACTTCGCGGTCAGCACGGGCGCCGACGCGGCCGCCGACGCACCCTACCAGACCTGGACGACCCCCCAGTTCCTCGCCCTACTGAACATGCCTCCGAGCACTCAGACCGACCTGAGGAAGGATATCCTGTTCGGCCAAGGTCAATTCATCCAGTGGCCGGCGGGGATCGTGCCCTGAACCTACGGCCGGCTTGATCCTCCGGCCTCGAATGCGCGTGGAGCCTGACTGCTGGACCGTCGGCTCCAGATCTTTACCCTCGAAATCCTGAGCAAAACCAACGATTTCTGCGGGGTACTGTTCGGACGTTTGCGGACCAGAGGGGTCGTTCTACGTGCAGATACCTCGAAATACCCAGAGAGGCTCGTGCGGGTACGCTGAGGGACCGCATACCGCGATCAGGGACAATCTCTTATTCGGGAGAAGCGAGAGCGGTGATTCTCTCTACGAGCTCGTCGCGGAAGCGTTCGAGATCCATGCTCTCCTTGTGAGACAACCCACCCACCCGCACGAGGGTCGAGATGGACATCTGGCGCAGAACCCAAGCCAAGGTCAGGGGGGAGAATCCCGCGTCTTTCGACGGCGCCTCCCGAAGAGCACGCTCGAGATCCTCTCCCCCCTCGAGAAGGACCCGGACGTCCTGGAGGTCGCGGAGCTCCGATCTCTCGAGCAGGGTGCATAGCTTGCTCACGAAGATCTCGTGTGGAGTGTCGACAAGAATCGTGGCCCCCTCGACGACGACTTCGCGAGGCTCTTCGACGGCGGGAACGGGTTCGGCGACCAGATCGAGGAGAACGGTGTCCTCGCCTCCGGTGACACCAAACCTATAGAAAGCGGGCGTTCTCTGCATGGTCTCGACCACGAGGCCGTCGGACCTGAGGAGGTCCGCGACTTCCCGTGGCAGGTCTCCGAGTTCGCCCCGTCTGCGCCAGAAGAGGTCCAGGTCGCGGGTCTCCCGGTGTCCTGTGTGGACGCCCACGAGCGCGCCGCCACCCGTCAGCGACCATCTCGGCCGCACACCTGCCAGAACCCTGAGGACCCTGACCTGCAACCCGCTCAGTCTACCGGCGGGCACGATCTTGAGCTTCCCAAACCTGGAAGAGCCAGGACCAGAACGCTGCGCTGCGCCCGAGATACCTGTGAATCTTCGGCCAGAGATTGCGGATTTCCGCAATCGAAGCGAAAACGAAAACGTCGTCCGGCTTCGCCTGGCGCATGAGCTTGCCCAAGAGGTAGGCGCGCACCTCGGCGTCCTCGTGACGAAGGGCCTGCTTGAACTGCTCGAGCGACATCTCCAGATCCCAGAGGAAGTAAGGCCTTCCTCGCAAGTCGGTCAGGCGATCGGGCGGGGTCGTATTGAGAACGGACATCGTCGTCTCGCCTCCGAATGCATCATAGGGTGATGGCGTGACAGGGGGCAAGGTAGGTTGGCCGCTCTCGAAGCCTCGTTCGTAATCAGCAGGTCGTCGGTTCAATCCCGACCGACGGCTCCAACTCTGCGCGCGATTCGTTCGCCACGGCAGCGGCGTGCGCGGGCGGCCTCGTGCGGTGAGGCTCCAGTTCGAGGGTCTATACTGCGAGACCGAGGAGGGGGAATCTTGAATCGCTTTCTGGTCCAGTGGCTCGTCGTCGCGATCGGTCTTGGCGTCGCAACCTGGATCCTGCCGGGGGTCCACGTCGCCTCGCTCCCCGCGCTCGCCGTCGCCGCGCTGGTCCTCGGCTTCATGAACGCCATAGTGAAACCGGTCCTCTTCATCCTGACCCTCCCGGTCACGCTCCTGACCCTGGGCCTCTTTTACCTCGTGGTGAACGGCATCGCCTTCGCCTTGGCCGCCGCGGTGGTGCCGGGCTTCACCGTGGACTCGTTCGGCTGGTCCATCCTCGGTGCTCTTGTCGTGAGCCTCATCTCCTGGTTCGCCGGGCACTCGAAGGACCGCGACTAGGCGACGACTGAGCGTGGGCCAGGGTGGCCCCCGCCTCTTCCGAGCGCGGAAAGAATCGGGCGGCGACGCGAGCCGACGCAAGCTCCACTATCACCGCCCCGCGAAGAGTCGTGGATATGGGTCGAGCACGAATGACTTCCGTTGCGAAGACACCCCAGAGTGCCGTCGTCGCCATCCCTCCGGCGGATGCGTGGGAGCCGATCCAGGCGATCCGCCGCAGGCATGACACCCATTTCCATCGCTGGATGCCCCACGTCACGCTGCTCTACCCGTTTCGCCCCGAGGCCGACTTCGAGGCTGCGATCGAAGCACTGAAACATGCGTGCCAGAGTGCGCCCCCCTTCACCGTGACGCTTGCGCGCTTCAGTCACTTCGTCCACGGCCGCGGCCGCTTCACGATCTGGCTCGAGCCCGAGCCGCGTGACGTTTTCGTGGGGCTCCAGTCGGCTCTCCAGCAGGAGTTCGCCGACTGCGACGACGTGTCCGCCTACGCGGGCGGCTTCACGCCGCACCTCAGCGTCGGCCAGGCGTCAGGAGCGCGGACCCTGGAGCCGCTCCTCGCGGAGCTGCGGGCTTCCTGGTCGCCACTGACTTTCCTGCTTCGCGGGATCTCGCTGATCCACCGCCGGGGCGACGATCCCTTCCGCGTGTTCGCGGACGTGCCTTTCGGAAGACCAAGTGGAGGGGGACCCCCACCCGGATCAACGCGGGGTAGTGGGTAGTTCGGGTAATATTCGGGCAGTATTCAGGTAATGAGCCCACTTGCCTTCCGGCCGGGGGATGTGTACGCTAGTCGATAGGCAGGACTGGCGCAGGATGTTCGTGAGGGCGCCTTCCTCCCCCCCTTGGCTGCCCTCAGACCCGACTCCAGCGCCAGCCCTGACTTTTTAAGCGGTCGGCTCATCAGACTCCTGGACTCCGTCTTTTCCGAGATCCCCATGCCTGATGTCGAGAAAGGTATTGTCCGTCAGAAGGCCCGCGCCTCGGGCGGCAGAAGCATGCTCCTGCCCGCCTCTGTGCTAACCTTGTTGGTGGTGACGGCGTGCTCCTGGTCAGAGGGCGCACGTCGAGCCAAGAGGAGAACATGTTGACAGTTACGGAGACTGCACAAAAGAAGGTGCTCGAGATCCTCGAATCCGAAGGCCGGACGGGGCAGGGGCTGCGTGTGACCGCCCAGGGAGGCGGCTGCAGCGGCATCCAGTACAGCCTCAACTTCGTCGAGGACGGCGGAAGTCCCGAGGACGTCATCGTGGACGTCGAAGGGTTCAAGATCCACATAGACCCCCAGAGCGCCCGGTTCCTTGAAGGGGGGAGCCTCGACTATCTCGAGACGCTCTCGGGAGCCGGCTTCAAGATCGACACTCCCTACACTGCTCCGGTCGGCGGGGCGACCCCTCCGGCCCGACTGGAGGGGCCGCAGGCCGAGGCAGTCCAGAAGCTCCTCGATGAGGTGATCAATCCTGGAGTCGCGGCCCACGGCGGCTACGTCAACCTGGTGGACGTCAAGGACAACATCGTCTTCCTCCGGCTGGGCGGCGGCTGCCAGGGCTGCGGTATGGTCGATGTGACGCTGAAACAAGGGATCGAGGTGATGATCAAGGAGAGGCTTCCCGAGATCGCTTCCGTCTACGACGTGACCGACCATGCCGGGGGGAAGAACCCCTACTACCAGCCCGCCAAGCACTGAAAAGCTGATTCCTCGACCAACCTGATCTGCCGCCGGCTCATTCGAACGCCGGGGCGGGCGGCGCTCGGCTCCCCGATCATCCCCAGGACACTGCCGACGAGCCCTCCGCCGGCGCGCCAAAGACAAGCTCCAGCCGCCGGTGGGCCTCGCGGAGGGCGGCTTCGACGTCCGCCGGATGGCTGGCCCGGGCGAAGATGAACCCCAGGTAGCGCTTCCCCTCCGGAAGGGGCACGACCTGCTGTCCAGGCGGGATGCTGATCACGACATCCTCGACCCCGGCGATCGCTCGCGCCTGCTCGAGACCTCGAACCTCTTCCAGGATTCCGGCGCGGGGGATGGGAATCATCATGACTCCGGCCGCCGGCTTCTCACGCCGGAAGCTGTCGGTCTCCCGGCCCACGGCTTGCCTGAGGATGAGCTCCTCGAGAGAGGCCTCGGGCTCGAAACGCAACGCCCTGGAGCAGAGCCCGCCGATCGACCTGGAGGCCATCTCGATCAACCACGGTCCCGCCTCGTTCACTCGCAGCTCGGCATGGACGGCTCCGGTCGTCAGACCCAAAGCCGCGGCTCCCCGTGAAGCGCACTGGACAATCTTCTGCTGAACGGATTCCGGAAGCCGCGAGGGCGTGAGGTAGATGGTCTCCTCGAAGAAGGGGCCATCGAGTGGATCAGGCTTGTCGAACAGCGAGAGGGCCCGGAGATGGCCCCGATCGATGAGCCCCTCGAGGGCCACCTCCCGACCGGGAACGAACGATTCGACAAGGACCCACCGGGTCTCTTCCCTCCCGCGCTCCGCGACATCCGGCATCCGCAGGATCGCCGTCACGCGCCTGAAAGCCTGCACGAACCGCTCCGGATCGTCGGCGCGGATGACACCACGGCTGGCCGACAAGCAGGTTGGCTTGATCACGCAGGGATAGCGGATCCTCGACGACAGGCTCACGGGATCATCATCCACCGAGAAGGACTGAAACTCCGGCGAGAGGACTCCCGCCGAGCGAAGCATCTCGCGCATCTTTCGCTTGTCCAGGGTCGCGAGGGCCGATTCGACGGAGTTCCCCGGCAGTGACAATGCCGCCGATGCCATCGCGGCGACGGTGACGGTGTCGTCGTCGGTGGGGATGATCGCAGCGAGAGGGCGCGCGCGCGCGAAGACGACGATCGTCTGTGTGGCGGCTTCCGGATCCCTGAAGTCGGCGGCGAGCGTCGTGCCCGGGGCCTGGTCGGCCAGCGCCTGCCGGCGGTCTGTTCCGGTCACGACCTCGATCCCCTGCCGACGCGCCGCCTCGAGAAAGGCCGATGCGCGGTACGTGTGCGTGGGCATCAGGAGCAAGATCCTGGGAGGAACGCCCGGCACTCGCCTAACCCCTTCCCCCCGGCTCTCGCTCCCGCGCCGGGCCGGCCTCTCCACCACCGGTGCGCTCGTGCACGAATTCGACCAAGAGCTGGACGTTTTCCACCGGGGTGTCGGGATGGATGCCGTGTCCGAGGTTGAAGATGTGCCCGGGCCGGCCCGCAGCTCGCTGCAGGATCAACGCCGCTCGCTCCTTCACGACAGAGGCGGGACCGAGGAGAACGCAAGGGTCGAGGTTCCCCTGGATCGCCCGCCCCGGCCCGATCCGCTGCCAGGCCGCGTCGAGCGGGATGCGCCAGTCCACTCCCATCACATCGCCCCCCGCCTCCGCCATCTTCTCCAGCAGCGTGGCCGTGTCGGTCCCGAAGTGGATGATCGGGACCCCCGCTCCCTCCATCTCCCGGAAGATCCTCGCCGAGAAGGGCTGGACAAACCTCTCGTAGTCCTCCGGCGACAGGCTTCCGACCCAGGAGTCGAACAGTTGCAGCGCTTGTGCTCCCGATGCAACTTGCGCCCTCAGGTACCGGATCACTGTGTCGGTGAGCCGGTCCATCAGCGCGTTCCAGAGGTCCGGACGCGAGTACATCAGCGTCTTCGTCCTGCGGAAATCACGCTTTCCCCGCCCCTCGACCAGGTAGCTGGCAAGAGTGAAGGGCGCTCCGGAAAAGCCGATCAGCGGGAGCTTGCCCGCAAGCTCCCGCTTCACGAGAGTGATCCCTTCGATCACGTAAGGGACATCCCGCTGGGGGTCGAACTCACGCAGGGCGCGGATCTGCTCCTCGGCGCGGATCGGAGGGTCGATGACGGGCCCGACGTTCTCCTCGAGCCGGAAGCTCACTCCGATCCCCGCCAGCGGAAGCGCGATGTCGGCAAAGATGATGGCCGCGTCGAGCTCGATGCGTTTCAGCGGCATGAGCGTGACGGTGGCAACGAGGTCCGGGTTGCGCGCGATCTCCAGGAAGCCGTGCTTCTCCCTCAGCTTCCTGTACTCGGGCAGGTAGCGCCCGGCCTGCCGCATGATCCACACAGGCGTGCAGTCCGCGGGCTGCCTCCTGCAGGCACTCAG
>QHYA01000051.1 GCA_003223995.1 Acidobacteriota bacterium
CGGGTAAGCTTCGATCCCAGCTCCTCCAGTGGGACGCCGAGGGAATGGGCTTCGATCACGAGCCGGTCCAGCGAGGCCTCCAGGATTCCATTCCGCTCCATCCTGTCCAGCCTCGGGGCCTCCTCGCTCACGAAGGTTCCCTGGCCGACTCTCGTCCGGAGGACCCCTTCGCGCTCCAGCTCCAGGATCGCCCGCGCCGCCGTGTTGCGATTGACCCGGCAGCGGACCCCGAGATCGCGCACCGTGGGCAGGCGGTCCCCGGGGCGCAGGGCCCCCAGGGCGATCAGCCTGCGGATCTGCTCGACGATCTGCAGGTAGATCGGGACCGGGCTGGAAGGATCGAGTTCGGGGATCACGCGAGCGGTCTCAGGATCATTGTCCTAATGTCATAGGACAATATACCAAAGATCGCGCGCCTGTCAAGGCGGCTTCCGGGTTCCGCGTGGCAGCTCGGGGGCTGGCGTTGGACTTCGTCGGCTGGCGTGGGTCTTCCTGGATCGCTCTCAGCTTTTCCGCAGAGGGTCCAACTGACCCTCGGTCGGCTCCGCTCAGCAGAACCAGGATTCGGTCATCCGGGGAGGGCGCCTCCTGGAAGCGGGGTGGACGGGGGCAGGGGAGACGGCGAGGTCGCTACCAATCGAGCCTCCAGCGGGTATCCCCTTCTCGATCCCCTCGCCGTGGGCCAGGTGCACGAGCAGCCTCACGCGCTGGAAGGTGATCCTTGGATCCTCGCCGCTCGCCGCGGCCCGCTCGACGGCGCGGCTCACCTCCCGATGGAGCCTGTCCATCCGAGGGTCCGGATGCTTCCAGGCAAAGCTGAACGCAGCCTCGTCGAGCGGCCCGAGAAGCGGAGCGAGGGTGGGATCGGCCAGCAGCAGCGAGCCGGGAGGAAGCAGCAGGCGGATGGCGTAGTAGACCGGATCGACCTGGTCGATCAGGTCGTGACGGTCGATGAAGTCGAGCATATCCGCGTAGTCGGCGAGCGTCGTCCAGGGGGTGAAGGAGAGCAGCGAGGGCCGCAGCGTGATCCCGGCCCCCTGGCAGATGCCCAGGGCAGCGGCGATGTCGGCCCGCGTGTGCCCCTTGTCCAGATGCGAGAGGACCTCATCGCTCGTCGATTCGATGGCGGAGATGACGAACAGGCAGCCGAGGCGGGCCAGCTCCGGAAACAGCTTCCGGTGCCTGAGGATGTGCTCCACCTTGGTCGTGATGTCGAAGGTCAGGTCGGGATAATTCCCTTGGATCGCGCGGGCGACGGCCATCGAATGGCCCGGCCCGTTGAGGAAATCCGCGTCCGTGAAGCTGATATGCCGCGCTCCCGCTTCCACGAGCGCCCGGACGTCTTCGAGGACGATCTGCTTCGGGACGATGAAGAACCGGCCTCCGTAAACGGGGGGGATGGGGCAGTGGCGGCAGAGATGCAGGCAGCCGCGGCTCGTCTCGACGCTGCCGACGAGCCTCAGCTCCCCCTTCCAGTCGAGCTTCGCGTAGCTCTGCAGCGGCGGCAGGGAAGACCGCGCCGGCGGCTGGAACGCCAGGCGCCGCAGCGAGGGGAGCGTGCTGGCGCGTCGCTCGATGATGCCGGTGAGCTCGCCGGTCTCGTTCGTTGCCCGGCCCGTCACACCGTCGATCGGGACCGGAGTCTTCGTGCCGCGCTCGATCGCCTCGACCAGCTCCAGCAGCGGCCCCTCGAACTCTCCGCCGATGACCGAGTCGGCCGACTTGCCCAGCAGCGTTCCCGCATTCAGGGAGGCGTAGAGTCCGTAATAGCAGATGTGCGCGCCGGGATTGATCGCGCGGACGCGCTCGCCGACCAGGATCCCCAGGCGCATGGCCGTGTGCATCGGAACGGAGATGCCGACGAACCGGGCGCTCCGGGCCCGCTCCTCGTCGAAACCCTCGACGGCGATGTCCAGGGCGGAGGGTTTGTAGCCGGCGGCTTCGAGGAATCCGAGAGGGGAGGCGAGGGCCAGCGGCTGGTGGCCCATCTCGTAGCAGGAGATGAGGAGAACCTCCCCAGGGTTCTTCACGGGCGCTGGTTCGAGATCACGAGATCACTTTCAGCGTTGGGGATGGGCTCGGTGGAGGTCCGAAGAAGTAGCGCTCCATCGCCTGGGCGTAAAGCTGCTGGCCGGACGCTGTCGTCGGGTCCAGCCGCGTCTCGTTGATGAGCTTCTTGGCCTCCTCCAGCCACATCATCCACGCTTCCTTCGAGACGTTCTCGTAAACCCTACGGCCCAGATCTCCCGGCCACGGCGGTTTGTCCAGCCCCTCCAGCTCCTTGCCGAGCTTCACGCACTTCACCATTCGTGCCATCGAATCGATCCTCGCGAGGTATAGGGGCGACTACGGTAGCAGAGGAGGGGCGGCGCTGGAAAGCGCGCGATCTGCTGCTCCAGCGGGACCAATCTCGATGATCCGCCGGCAGGAGGGGCATCTGAGGGAGGGGGCGATGAAGCTGGGGCTCAACTGCAGCGTCTTCCCGCAGGAGCAGCGGAACGACTCCCAGCTCTTTCCTCGCCGCTGGTAGTGGAGCGGAGGCGCCGCCGCCGATGAAGGAGCCTCAGGCGAGGAGCCGGCGAGCGGGCCGGCAGGGGAGGGGCCAGCCAGAGGGACGGAATTGACCCTTCCGCACCGGGGGCAGCGGACCGACTCGCCGCCGAAGCCTCCGGGGATCCTGATTCCCACACCGCAAGGACACGGCACCGACAGGTAATCCCCCAGCGTCCCCAGCAGCGCGCCCACCTCCTGCGCTCGCTCGATGGCGGCTTGCTTCGGGTCCGGCTCCCCGGCGGCGCCCCTGGCTGGGACGGTCTTCTCGACGGCCAGCACCGATTCTCCGAGGCACCGGCTTGCGGCCCCCGTGACCTTTCGGAACGCCGCCTCGTAGTCCACATAGCCGGCCCCGCCGCCCATGCTCCTCAGGATCTTGATCCGCGTCTCGGCGGACGGATGAGTGGAGAAGAGCCCCGATATGCCGAAGGGCTGGAGGGGGTTCACGATGAAGAGGGGGGCCAGGGCGCGATTGACCTCCGGCATCGATGAGGGCTGGAGTGCAATCTTCTCCAGGGCCGAGGCGAGTCCCTCCGGATAGCGCGAGAAGCGGGCCGCGCAGGCGTCGGCGAGGAACTCGCGGCGTCGCGAGCAGGCGAAGTAGAGGAGCTGGGCGATGAGGGGCGCCAGGACCGCTCCGAGGATCGCCACCGCGAGAAACACGATCTGCGCCTGTCCGCCTTTCCGGGAGGTGCGCCTTCCGCCTCCGTACCAGAGCGAACGGAGGAACAGGTCCGACACGAGAACGATGCTGCCGAGCATGACCGAGGCGATCGTCATGACGCGCGCGTCGAGGTTGCTGATGTGGGAGATCTCGTGCGCGACGACGCCTTGCAGCTCGTCGCGGTCCAGCCTCTTGAGAAGGCCGGAGGTCACTGCGACGGCGGCCTTCTCCGGCTTCGTGCCCACGGCGAAGGCGTTCGGCGCATCGTGCTCCACGATGTAGAGCTTCGGGGCGGAGGCGAGGCCGGAGGCGATAGTCATCTCCTCGACCACGTTCCACAGCCGCGGGCAATCCTCCTTCTGGATCTGCCGCGCGTTGGCGCCGAGCAGGAGCAGCTGCTCTCCCTGCGACAGGGCGACGAAAAGCAGGACCAACCACAGGCCGAGCGCCGCGGCCGCGCCGATCGGGCCGCCGGCCGACGGATCGAAAACCATCCCGATGACGAAGCCAAGAGCGACGAGCGACGCTCCCATCAGGCCGATGAGGAGCGTCGACCGGCGCCGGTTGCTTCGTATCGCCTCCCACATGGCTCAGGGACCGTGTGTTTTCGGGTTAAGGTTGAGAGAACTTCACCTGGGGAACCTCGCGGGCCGCGGGCTCCTCGAGCACGAAGAAGGGCTCCGTCTTGAAGTCGAACATTCCCGCCAGGACGTTCGAGGGGACGCTCTGGACCTTGTTGTTGAACTGCATCACGGAGTCGTTGTAGAACTGCCGCGAGAAGCCGATCCGGTTCTCGGTCGAGCTCAGCTCCTCCGGCAGCGCCAGGAAATTCTGATTGGCCTGGAGCGCGGGATACTGCTCCACCACGACCATCAGCCGCCCCAGGGCGCCGCTGAGCTCCTGCTCCGCCCGGGCCTGGTCCTCGACGCCTCGAGCCTGCATCGCCTGCGCCCGCGCTCTGGTGACGGTCTCGAAGGTCGTCTTCTCGTGGGAGGCGTACCCCTTCACCGTCTCGACGAGGTTCGGGATGAGATCGTGCCGGCGCTTGAGCTGGACATCGATCTGAGACCAGGCGTTCCGGACCGCATTGCGCATCCGGACCAGGCCGTTGTAGAGACCGACGATCCAGACGATCGCCAGCGCCAGAAGGGCGAGAATCGCGAGCGCAACGATGGCTGCCACGTCATCCTCCTTGTATGGAGTGGAGCTCGGTTCGGTACAGTTCGGAGAAGAAGCGGCCAACCGGCCCCCCTTCTCCCTCGGCGAAGGCGCGGATGAGGGTCTCCATCTCCCCGGCGTCGAACCAGAATCCGTGCCCCAGAGGGCAGCGGTCGAGCTCGACGGCGGGTTTCTCCCCAACGGTGGTGATGCGGAGCCTCCGGCGGCAGCGGGGGCAACGCCTCCTGCCGCGCTTGCCCGGAGCGGAGTCTCGAAGAGCGAGGCCGAGCCGTTCCGGCGAACCACCCTCGAGCCGCGCGATCTGCTCCAGCTCGCCGGCGTCGAGCCAGGTGCCTCGGCAGGAAAGGCAGCGGTCGATCTCCACCCCATCGAGCTCGAAGACGAGCATCGGCTGCCGGCATTGTGGACACATCGCGGCCTCCTCGGCAGGGGAGTTTATCCTGATCGCCGACACTGTGGGGGGAGATCCGCGTTTGCCGAGGGCCATGAACGCCGGCAAAGGCCAGCAAGTGCGCGCGCCGCCAGCGGCATCGGGCTGGACAACCGCCGGTGCCGTCCCTTAGAGTAGCCGCTCTCGATGGGATTCATCCGCGCCGCGCTCGACATCTTCTTTCACCTCGATCAACATCTCAACAACTGGGCCGGGGATCTGGGCTCGTGGCTCTATGCGGTGCTGTTCGCGGTCATCTTCTGCGAGACCGGCCTGGTCGTCACCCCCCTGCTCCCGGGAGACTCTTTGCTGTTCGCTGTCGGAGCGCTCGGCTCGAAGCCGTCCTCTCCGATCAACCTCCCCCTGGCGGCCGTGCTGATGTGCGCGGCCGCCGTGGCGGGCGACGCGGTCAATTACTGGGCCGGCTTCAAGCTCGGGCCCAAGGTGTTCACTCGCGAGGACTCGCGGCTGCTGAACAGGAAGCACCTGCTGCGGGCTCGCGACTTCTACGAAAGACACGGCGGGAAGACGATCATCCTCGCGCGGTTCATTCCCATCATCCGGACCTTCGCCCCCTTCGTCGCCGGGATCGGCCAGATGAGCTATCCCCGCTTCGCTCTCTTCAACGTCACCGGGGGCGTTCTCTGGGTCCTCTCGTTCCTGACGGCGGGCTACTACTTCGCGGGGCTGCCCCTCGTCAAGGAAAAGTTCCACTTCGTCATCCTCGCCATCATCGTGATCTCGGTGCTGCCGGCTGTCTTCGAGTAC
>QHYA01000052.1 GCA_003223995.1 Acidobacteriota bacterium
CCGCGTGGCGGCGGAGGTAGCCGGCGAGAAGGGAGCGGATCATTCTCCGCCGGCCGTGCCGGTACTCCGAGGAGCCCGCGAGGGAGCTCGCTCCGCGGGCGGGCCCTCCTGTGGGGCGCTCACAGCAGGCGGGGGCGTGACGAGCTCCATCAGGAGCGATTCGGCGGCGAGCTGGCGGTTGACGTTCATCCGGAAATCGCCCCGGATTCTGCCGGCGGTCGCGACGGCCGCGGCCGCTCGTTGCTCGCCGAGGCCGCGGGCGAGCCGGCCGATGCGCTCGGGCTCATCGGCGGATGCCGCCGGAGTCCCGCCACCGGCCGAGACGATCAAAGCGTCGCGCAGCAACGCCTCGGCAAGCTCGAAGCAGGCGAGAAACTCCTCGGCGTTCTTTGGCGAGAACGATTCGGCCGCTCGGATGACGCGCGTCCCCGGCCCTCCGGAACCGCTGGAGGTCTCGAGCAACGCGTCGAGGACACGGCCCCGGCGCTCGCGGAATACCGACAGGACGCTCGTCTCTGTCACGCCTGAGCGTCCTTCAGGCTGACCGGCCGGCATCAGGAGCCTCATCGCCTTTCCCGGCGCTCCGCCCGTCAGCGCCGCGGCGAGCCGCGCGTCTTTCTCCTCTGCTCCGGCGCGGCGCAGGAGCTCCTCGACCCGCTCGGCGGGCAGAGGCACGAAGCGGACCGGGCGGCAGCGCGAGCGGATCGTCTCCAGGAGGGTCGCGGCGTTGATCGCGATCAGCACGATCACGGAAGCTCCCGGTGGCTCCTCCAGCGTCTTCAGGAAGGCATTGGCGGCGGCGGGATTCATCCGGTCCGCCGGATCGACGATCGCGATGCGACGGCGGCCCTCGAGCGGCCGGAAGGCCAGGAAACGGCCCAGCCCACGGACCTGCTCGATCACGATCTCCTGCCGCGGCCTCCCCGTCGATTCCGAGACTTCCAGCCCCACCTCGAGCACATCGGGATGAGTCGATGCGGCGATCCTCCGGCATGCGGAGCAGACGCCACAGGGACCCGCATCGCTCGCGCACTGAAGCGCCTGGGCGAAGAGACGCGCCGCCGTCTTCTTGCCGATCCCCTCTGGACCGTGGAAGAGGAAGGCGTGGTGCAGGCGATCCTCCGCGATGGCCCGCCGCAGTGTCGAAACGGACCGTTCCTGACCTGCGAGGTCCGACCAGGGCATCAGCGTCCGCCCCTTCGAGCCACGGCGCGACGCCCCACGCCTGCTCCGCCCCGCGCGCCGGAACGCGGGGTCCGCGCCACGACCGAGCGGTGGATTCGCGAGTGCTCTCCCGCAGTCTTTCTGCTGCCCCGCTCCGTCCGGATCGCTCCGGCGAGGGGAAGAACGAACCGGGCGATCTTCTCGGCGACCTCTCCGATGGGGCCGGAGGCGTCGATTCGCCGGTAGCCGCGTCTCGAAAGGGTCAAGCGGCGGTATCCGGCCGCGACGCGTCTGTGGAACTCGAGCGATTCCGCCTCGAAACGCCCCTCGCCGGAGGAGCGAAGAGCCTCGTCGCGTCTCCGGGCCCGCCGAAGCCCTTTCTCGACGTCGATCTCGAGCAACAACGTGAGGTCGGGCCTCAGGCCCAGGGGAGGAACGGAATGGATCCTCCGGATCAGATCCAGAGGCAGACCGCGCCCGTAGCCCTGGTAGGCCAGGGTCGCGTCCAAGTAACGGTCGCAGAGCACAACCCGGCCTCGCTCCAGAGCCGGCTGGATGACCCGGTGGATGTGGTCCGCTCGCGCGGCCGCGTAGAGCAGCAGCTCGGTCAGGGGGGGCATGCCGGCCGAAGCGGGATCGAGAAGCAGCCTGCGCAGGGCGTCGCCGAGAGCGGTCCCGCCGGGCTCGCGTGTGACAACCGGCGGGATCCCCTCCTTGCGCAGGCGCCGCGCCAGCCGGCGGATCTGTGTCGTCTTCCCCGATCCCTCGACCCCTTCAAAAGTGATGAAGATCCCGCGACGTCTCATTCCGTGCTCCTCGACGCGGTAATCCTTTCACGGGTGAAACCAACGGAGGGCCGGGAAAGCGCGGCTGATCAAGGACCCGCGGCAAAGAGGGTGATTCTAACATCGGACGAAGGGCTTCCCAGGAGATGAGAAATCGGGCAACATGCTGTCGCCCGCGAGGGTCCTTTCGCCGGAAGTCATTCTTATTCACGTTCGCGGCGGCGAGAACAGAGCCCGGAAAAAAAAAGAGAAAGCTCCAGCCTCTGCGCTGGGAGGAGCCGTATGGGTCTTCTAGCGTCCTGCACGGGCCGGTCAGCCCTTCCGGCTGTTCTGGCCATCACGATGGCCGGCGTGGGTTCCGTCGCCCTGGCGGCGGAGGAAGAGAAGCCTCCGTCCCTGTCCGACACCGCCGAGTTCAGCTATGTCCTGACGGCCGGCAACTCAGAGACCAACACGCTGGGGTTCAAGAACGCCTTTGTTCGCAACTGGGAACGGGCTTCCCTCACCGTGCGGGCCGGCGCCGTCCGAACGGAGACGACGACCACGACTCGGGTCGCAGAAGGGACGCCGTCGGATTTCAGGATCGTTGAGACCTCGACGACAGCCACGACAGGCAATTACTTCCTCAACGGGCAGCACGACCGCAAGGTGACAGAGCGCTTCCTCTGGTACATCGGTGCGGGTTGGCAGCGCAATCGACCCGCTGGGATCAAGAGCCGTTACGTGGCAACCGCGGGGGTTGGCAACGTCTGGGTCGACCGGGCGAAGGTCAAATTCAAGACAGACTATGGGCTGACCTACACGAAGGAGAATGACCTGGTCAGAAACCCGTCCATCAGCGGCAGCTTCCTGGGCGCTCGCCTTGCCTGGGACTACTGGCACAAGTTCGGCGAGAACACCACCTACGGAAGTGTTCTCATCCTCGACGACAACCTCGATCATGCATCCGACTACCGGGCTGACTTCACGAACTGGCTTGCCGTGTCGATGAACAAGCGGCTGGCTCTGAAGGTCAGCCTCCAGTGGCTCTACGACAACAAGCCGGCGCTGAGAACCCTTGCTCTCGTCGATGCCACTGGCGCCGTCATCGGCACCGTACTGGATGAGTTCGACGATCTCGACACGATCTTCACCGCTTCCCTGGTCCTCAACTTCTGACGGACCGGACGATCCCGCACATTAGTCAAAGGAGGGAGGAAGGAAGATGCTGAAGGAGTTCAGGGAATTCGCGATGCGCGGAAACGTCCTGGACATGGCGATCGGGATCATCCTCGGCGGGGCGTTCGGAAAGATCATCACCTCGCTCGTCAACGACGTGCTGATGCCGCCGATCGGTCTGCTGGTGGGGAGGGTGGACTTCTCGAGCCTGTTCATCAACCTTTCGGGCGCTTCCTACGGGACGCTGGCAGAGGCGCAGAAGACGGGGGCGGCAACGATCCGTTACGGGCTGTTCCTCAACACGGTCCTGGACTTCCTGATCGTCGCCTTCGTCATCTTTCTTCTGGTCCGGCAGGTGAACAGGCTGAAGCGGCAGCCGGAGTCTGGCCCCATTCCTCCGGCGACCAGGGACTGCCCCTACTGCCTCTCTCCGGTCGCCGTGAAAGCGACCCGCTGCGCACACTGCACCTCCGAGTTGAAGGCGGCGTAACCTCGGCTCAGAGCTTTCGAAAAAGGACCTGGCGCGGCTCATCCCTCCGGGACCTGAGCGAGCGAATGTCCGGTGGCGGTCTCCGGACCGATGGGAACGCAAAGGCTCGCCGCCTCCAGGGGTGCGCGTGCGCCTACGGGTTGCCGGGAGAGCGGGCGAAGTAGTCCCGCATCGACTGGAGGTCGCGGTCGATCTGCTGGCGAAGGGCCTCGGGGGAAGCGAACTTCATCTCGTCGCGGATCCGCTCGTGGAAAAGGACCCGCAGGCGGCGGCCGTACAGATCCCCGGTGAAGTCGGGGAGCCAGGTCTCCACGGCGAAGCCGGCATTCTCGAAGGTCGGCCGGGTGCCGATGTTGGTGAGGCTCGGGAACAGCCTCTCCTCCAGCCGTGTCTCGGTCAGGTAAACGCCCGAGGCCGGAATGACCTCGTTTGCCACGGCGAGGTTCGCGGTGGGCGCCCCCTGGGCCCGTCCTCGCCCGGCTCCGCGCACGACCTCGCCGATCGCCTCGTAGGGCCGGCCCATCATCGCGCGGGCCTCGCGTACGTCGCCGCGCTCGAGCGCCGCCCGGATGCGCGAGGCGCTCACGCGCTCGCCCCCGCGGCTGACGGTCTCGAGGCTCTCCACGACGAACCTTCTCTCCGAGGCCGCCTGCCGCAGCAGGGCGAGATCCCCCTTGCGGTCCTTCCCGAAGCGGAAATCGACGCCGACATACAGCTCGCGCACGCCAAGAGTGCCGATGAGGAACTCCTCGACGAAACGCTCGGCCTCGACCTGGGCGGTCTCGTGGCTGAAGGGGATGAACAGAAGGAGGTCCATCCCCTGTGCGGCGAGGATCTCGACCTTCTGCTGGCGCGTGAGGATCGTCCGCGGAGCCTTGTCGGGCCGCAGGATCTTGAGGGGGTGGGGGTCGAACGCCACGGCCAGCGCGTCGATTCGCAGCGCGCGTGCGCGCTCGCGCACCTTCTCGAGGATTCTCTGGTGCCCCAGGTGGACCCCGTCGAAGTTTCCGATGGTCGCCACGCACGCTCGCGGCGCATTCTTCAGCCCCAGAAAGCCGTTGAGGACTCTCACCCGTTCAGCTTCCCCAGGAACGCCACGCGAACAGCGCCAGCCGCAGCAGCAGGTTCGCCCAGAGCCCGGCGGCCAGATCGTCGGCCACGATCCCCCAGCCGCCGGGAAGCCGTTCGAGCTGCCGGGCGGGGAAGGGTTTCAAGACGTCGGTCAGCCGGAAGAGGAAGAACCCTCCGGCGAGCCCTGCGATCGAGAAGGGGATGAATGCCATCGTCACGAGGAACCCCGACATCTCGTCCGCCACCGCCTCGGCGGGATCCTTGACACCGTAGCGCGCCTCGCAAGCATCGCAAGCCCAGATCGAGATCACGACAGCCAGCACGGTCCCGCAGATGTAGAGCCCTGCCGAGCGCGGCCAGGACAGCAGCAGATAGACCGGCACCGTCGCCAGGGTCCCGAAGGTGCCCGAGGCGAACGGGATGCTCCCCACTCCTCCCATGGTGGCGATGGCGAGCCGCAGCGAGCGTCCGGGCCCGGAGGAGACGACCGTCTCCTTCTCCCTGGCAGAGGGATCAGACGGCATCCGGCGGCCCTGGAACCCGGGCCGGGACGGCGACCCTTCCGACGAGGTCGAACGGGAAGGCCTCGGTGATCGCCACCGGGACGAACGAGCCGGGGCTGGCGGAGCCCTCGTTGATCAGGACGGCCCCGTCGATCTCGGGGGCCTGGCTGGCCATCCGTCCCGCCAGCAGGTGCTCCGTTTCGGGGCTCGTCCCTTCGCAGAGCACCTCGAAAGTCTTCCCGACCCGCGAGCGGTTGCGACGCCAGGCGATCCTTCGCTGGACCGCGAGGAGTTGCTCGCGCCTGTCCTGCTTCGCCTCCGGCGGCACGTCGTCCGGAAGCGAGAACGCCGCCGTGCCGTCCTCGTGGGAATAGGTGAAGACGCCGGCATGATCAAACTCCGCCTCGCGCACAAGGGCCAGGGTCTCGCGGAACTCGGCCTCTGTCTCGCCCGGGAAGCCGACGATGAACGTCGTCCGGACGGCCAGCCCTGGGACCGAGCGCCGCATACGCTCCAGCAGGGCCAGCATCTCGGCACGCGATCCCCCGCGGCGCATCCGCTGGAGGACAGTCCTGCTGCCGGACTGCAGCGGGATGTCCACGTACTTGACGACCCGCTCGCATTCCGCGATCGCATCCAGCAATGACCGGCTCACGCGGTTGGGATAGAGGTAGAAGAGCCGGATCCAGCGCAGGCCGCTCACCTCGTCGAGCGAGCGGAGCAGTCGCGCCGGACCATGCTCGATCCCGAGATCGCGGCCATAGAAGGTGGAATCCTGTGCGATCAGGTTCAGCTCCCGCACGCCGGCAGCGGCGAGCTTCTCGGCCTCCGCGCGGATGTCCTCCGGTCGTCGCGAGCGGTAGCTTCCCCGGAAAGAGGGGATCGCGCAGAAAGCGCAGGGGTTGTCGCACCCCTCGGAGATCTTCAGATAGGCTGACCAGGGCGGACCGGCGAGCTTGCGCGGCGTCCTGGAGCTGTAGAGATAGCTCGCACGGCCCCCATCGGGGGCAAGCGCTGTGGAGCCCCCGCGGGCGGACGTCGCCGGCCGAGCCGCTGC
>QHYA01000053.1 GCA_003223995.1 Acidobacteriota bacterium
CGATTGCGCCTCGACCAACGCCGGCGCGTACGCGGTGCCTCCCGAGGTCACTGGCGTGGCGTTCACGAATCGCACGACCTTGAGTTGGGATCCCGCACAGCTCGGAGCCGGATCGGGGACCGTCGCCGATGTGTTGCGCGGTTCGGCGGATATGCGTGTGGGCACGGGGGCCGAGGCGTGTCTCGCCTCGGGGATAACGGGCAACAGCGTCGTCGATGCCACAACTCCTGCCCCCGGGACCGCCTTCCGCTATCTCGTGCGAGGGAGGAACGTCTGTGGTCTTGGAACCTATGGGATGGCCAGCGACGGAACCCCTCGGACGAGCATGGCGTGTCCGTAGGAGGTCGAGGGCAAGGTCGCCGCGCAGATAAGCGACCCACAACGCTTGAGTGTCTTTCTATCCACGACGAACCTCTCCGGAGGCCACAGGCGCGTCTGTAGTGGTTCAAATCGACGTGCGCCAACCTGGCGCAAATTCGTCTGTTGGGATCGGCGGTTCCGAAATCGCTCAGGAGCGTGATGATCGACGGTTGGCCGGGCATGAGCGGTCTAGCTCTCGGGGTCGCTCATGCGGCAATGTAGCGGACGCCCTCGCGCCCCTCGAAATCGGCGTCCTGCGTCCAGAGAATCGCGCCCAAGGAGCGGGCGGTCGCGAGCATCACACTGTCCGCGAGCGGCAGCCGCTCTAGTGCACTCAGGCGCGCGGCGGCGAGAGCTAAAGTCGGATCCAGATCCACGACTCTCCCCTGGTGCATGAGCGCGACGGCCTGGAGTGCGGGGGGTTCACCCTCTGCCGCAGAACGCGCTTGAACACTTCGAACAGGCTCAGGGTGGGGACGATGAGCCGGGACGTATCCTCGATCGCCGGGCGAAAAAGCCGGCGTTCTTGCCGTTCGCGAAGTACTCGAGCCAGCCCGACGAGTCCACCACGTTCACAGGCGATCACGGTCACGCTCGACCGTCGTGTCGATGCCTCGTAGGAAGCCCCGCATTTCCTTGGCCCGGCGCACGGGGATGAGCTCGATGCGGTCCTCGTAGGCGATGGCCTGGACTTTCTGCCCCGGCCGCAGGCGCAGCAGGTCGCGGATGGCCTTGGGGATCACGATCCTAACGTCGTCTTACCAAGACTATATCGATGCCACCTCTCCGTCAAAGAGGTCGGCCGGAGGCGACGTCAGGTGCCAGGAGCGCGCCCTCGTGGTGACGAGGATGCTCGCGACTATCTCGATTGTCCAATCGCTTGTCCTCTCGATCGCGAGAGTTTGACACCTCCCGATAGCAGTGATAATTTGCCGCGCTCTTGCGAGGCAAACCCCCGATGAGAGATCGCTCCTTGCTCAGATTATCCGTCGGCTGTGTGGCTCTGGCGCAGGCGGCGGCATTTTCCGCGGGGCTGAGCATGGCCGCGGCAAACACGGCTGCTTTCCCGACGTACGCGCTCGGCTACGAGTTCACCGAGAGCCTCTCGACGGTCTCCGACAGCTACCCCCTGCCCGTCCCCGATCCCAACGCCACGGCAGAGAACCCTCTTCCGTGGCGGTTCGAGGTTCTCTGGGCCGAGGTGGAGAAGGAGAAAGAAAGCTACGACTGGACGGTCGTCGAGAAGCTGGTGGACCGCTTCCGCGCGAAAGGGCACGAGCCGATCCTCTGCCTGTGGGGCGGAAACCCTCTCTATGCGCAGGAGATCCTCTCGCCCCCGACAGCGCAGGACGAACCTTACCTCAAGGCTTGGGAGGCCTTCGCCCGCTCCGCCGCGCGGAGATTCCGCGGGAAGGTCCGCTACTACGAGGTCTGGCGGACTCCGAACGTGCCCGGGCTCTGGCCAGGGGCCGACGCGGCGCGGGAGTACGCCTTTCTGCTGAAGCGGACGGCGACGGTGATCCGCGCGGAGGCCGGTCAGGACGCCACGCTGGTCAGCGGAGGTCTGTTCGGGGGGGACGCCGCGTTTCTCCAGAAGATGTTCGACGAGGGGATCGCCCCCTACATCGACATCGTCGCCCTGCGTCCGGATCCGCAACAAGATTTGGAGGCCCAGGTCCGATCGATCGCGGCGGTGGTCGCAGTCGCGAGTCCTTCAAGGAAGATCTGGGCCATGGGCCTGACCGTGGCGCAGGCGCCTCAAGCTCCCGCGGAGCAGGTGATCGGCGAGATGACCCGGCGGACGCTCGGGGCCTTCGCGGCCGGAGCGAAGCTGGTCAGCTTCGCTCTTCCGCGCGGCGCCCAGGGATGGCCGGACCGGGTGGACGCCATCGTCCGCCTCCATTCGGTCTTCTCACCGGGGATGGGGTTGCTCCCAGAGAGCCGGGCGCGCTTCGAGGATCCGCAGGGAGCGCCTCTTCTGGGTGTGCGCTCCTTCACCTTCTACGATCCTGACAAGGGGGTGGCGGCCGTCGGCTACTTCGACGCGGGTCCCCAGCCGGGCCCCCAACAGGCGGTCGTGACGCTGGAGGCGCGCCGGCCCGGCCCGCCGCTGCTCTACGACCCTGCCTCGGGAAGCCAGACCCAGCCCGAGTTTTCCGCCGCCGAGAAGGGAGCGAAGGGGACCGTCGCCCTCCGCTCCTCTCCGTTCTTTCTCCTGTACCGGGAGGGGGTTGGCAAGCCTCTCCCGGAGAGTGTGGAGAAGGGCCCGGAGAACGTCGAGGTCGTCGCCCGGAGGGGCATGACGGCGGAGGAGGTGATCACGAAGCACCAGGAGGTGGCGGCGAAGGAGCAGGCGCGCCTGCAGAACTATCGCGCCAAGGGGCTCGTGCAGTTCCACTTCAGCCTCGCGGGAGCCTCGCAGAGGCTGGATGTCGCAATGGGCGGCAATTTCTTTTTCGATCCCTCCGTCGGGCCGGAGTGGGAGTTCACCGATTACTTTATCAATGGCAACCGCTCCCCCTGGAAGAAGTTCCCCGAGCTGCCGCTGGTTCAACCCGAGAAGGTCGTCACGCTGCCTCTCGATATCAGCTTCGACCGCTCGTATTCCTACGATATGGTGGGGGAAGACACCGTGGACGATAAGGATTGCTGGGTGCTCTCCTTCGAGCCGGTCAATCCCGAGAAGAGCCTGTACCGGGGAAAGGTCTGGATCGACAAGAAAAGTTTCAACAAGGTCCGCACCGCCGTGACGCAGACCCGCCTCGAGGCCCCCTTCATTTCCAACGAGGAGCGCGACGGCTACGGTCCGGTGGGTGAGGCAGGTGAGGAGCTCTGGCTGCTGAAGCGGATCGACGGCCAGCAGATCTACACGACAGCCGGCCGGAACTTCATCGTGCTGCGCGAGGTGACCTTCGAGGGCTTCACCGTCAACGACACGGGTTTCCAGCAGGAGCGCCAGTCGGCCTACGCCTCCGAGCACCAGATGCTGCGGGAGACCGACAAGGGGTTCCGGTATCTGGTCAAGGACGAATCCGGAGAGCGCAAGGTCAAGACAGGAATCGACAAGAGCGAGCTCTTCGGCCTCGCCGGGGTCTTCTATGACAACTCGCGCAGCTATCCTCTCCCCCTCGCCGGTGTGAACTACTTCGACTACGACTTCCGCGACAGCGGTCTGCAGACCAACATCTTCTTCGCCGGGCTGCTGCTGACAGCGAACGCGACGAAACCGAACCTCGCGGGATCCGGCTTCGACTTGGGCGCGGACCTGTTCGGCGTGGCAGTGGCCGGCACGGACCGCGGGTTCGACAGGAACGGCGAGCGTGCCAAGGCCATCGATGTGGCCACGAAGACCCAGCGGCTGACCTTCAACTTCGGCCACGCTGTGGGGGATTTCGCCAAGGTGCGCACCTCCGTCGGCTTCGCCCGGATGAACTTCGGCCGGACCGACGACACCTCGAAAGAGTTCGTTCATCCTGCGAACATCTGGGAGCGCAGCGTGGATCTGATAGGGAACTTCGACCGCGCGGGGTATTCCTTGAGCGGCTCCATCTCGCAGGTCGCGCGGTCGGACTGGCCGTTCTGGGGCTGCCGATCGGGACTGTGCGGCCGCAAGGCCCCGGAACAGGACTGGAACCCGGATGCGCAAAAGTACACCCAGTACCAGATCAGCGGATCGAAGGAGTGGTACCTTCCGTTGTTCCAGAAGATTCGCGGGGAGCTGAACTGGTTCGGGGGGACCGACCTCGACCGCTTCTCCCGTTATCAGTTCGGATTCTTCGGGGGGGCGCGGCTGCGCGGGTTCAGCGGGTCCGGGGTCCGGTTCGACGAAGGGTTCGTGGGCCGCGGCATCTACTCCTTCAACCTCGGAAAGGTCGTGCGCTTCGACGCGACGCTCGACCACGCGCACGTGCGGGACAAGTCCAGCGGGACCGGCTTCGGCGACCACACGGGCTTCGGCATCTCCGGAAACTTCCTCGGCCCCGGCCGGACGATCATCCAGTTCGACGTTGGATACGCCTTGCAATCCGATATCCGGAAGGTAGAAGGGGACGCCGAGGCGCTTCTGGTCGTCCTGAAGCTGTTCTGAAGAAGACACCCGAAGCCCCCGCGACAGACGATCCTGAGAGCGACGTCATGAACCTTCGCTTCTGCCGGCGGAGAACAGCCCGGCGCGCGTTGCAGGGGTTGCTCGTCCTCTTCCTCTTCCGGACGGCGGATCCTGTGTCGCTGGCCGGGCAGGCGGCGGCAAACGGTCCGGCCGAGCCCTTCGATCGGCAGGCCGCCTCGAGCGAGGCGCTCGGCTTGCTCAAGGAACTCATTCGGTTCCGCACCGTCAATCCGCCCGGCAATGAAGCAGAGCTTCTCCGGCATGTCGCGGGTGTCCTCCGGAAGGACGGGATCGACTCCGAGATCGTCGAGCCCGAGCCGGGGCGCGGGGTGCTCAAAGCTGTCCTGAAGGGGGACGGATCGAAGCCCGCGCCGCTGCTTCTGCTCGCCCACGTGGACGTCGTGGGAGTGGAGGAAGGGAAGTGGTCCATGGATCCCTTCGAGGCTGTCGAGAAGGAGGGGTTTCTCTACGGCAGGGGAGTGATCGACGACAAGGGGATGGCCGCGGCCGCCGTCGAGACGATGCTCTTGATCAAGCGGTCGGGAGAGGGCCGGGCGCGAGATCTCATCCTGATTCTCGAGGGGGATGAGGAGGCGGGCGGGAAGCTCGGGATCGAATGGGTGCTCAAGAACCGTCCGGATTGGCTGCGCGGGGCCGCCTTCGCGCTCAACGAGGGAGGTCGGGTCATGGCAGCCGGAGAAGGCGGCGGAGGCCCCTCGGGGCCTGCGGGACCCCGAGGCGTTCGCTGGGTCGGCGTCCAGAATGTCGAGAAGATCCCCTTCAGCGTCGATATCATCGCCCGCGGCCCTTCGGGGCACGCCTCGATGCCTCGTGATGTCAACGCCATCCTGCGCCTGGCGGCCGCGCTGGCGAAGCTGGCCGAGCACCACCCTCTGCCGCGGCTGATCCCCGAGACGCGGGAGTTCTTCCACGATTTGGCGTCGGTTTCCCCGAAGGACGAGGCGGAGCATCTCGCCGCGGTCGTGGACATCATCCGGGAATCCGGCATCCGGACGAACGTGATTCCGGCGGAGGCGAGAGCGACGATCAACTGCCGCATCCTGCCGGACACACCCCCCGCGACGTTCATCGAGGAGTTGAAGCAGGCCGCCGGAGACGAGGGGCTGGAGTGGAAGCTTCACGAGGAGCCGGAAGCCGCTCCCGCCGCCAGCCCCATGGACTCCGATCTCGTGCGGGCGATCGCGACGGCGGCGAGGAGCCTCTGGAAAGGCGTTCCTGTACTGCCGCTGCTTTCGACAGGCGCGACCGACTCCCAGGCGTTGCGTCGCGCCGGCATCCCCTCCTACGGCCTGCTCCCCTTCCCGCTCGGCACGGATGACCTCGCCCGGATGCACGGCAACGACGAAAGGGTACCGCTCGCCGCATTCGCGGACGGTGTCGAGCTGCTCTACCGGTCCGTCCGCCAGGCGTTGCGTTGAGACGCAGCGTTGGACCAGCCCTCTCGATGGGCCGAAACAAGCTGCCGCGCGGGTAAGGGCTCCCCTTTTCAGGGGAGAGACCGCCGGGGGGAAACTTCCTTGACGAGATCGAGGGCCTGCTCTCGGTTCGATATCTCCCCGGCGATCTGCCGGCTCGAAACTTCCTCGAGGATTCGCCCCACCTCCCTGCCGGGCCGATCCCGAGCAATCGCATCACATCGTGGCCGTCGATCAGGCGCGGTGGCGCGAGAATCTCCTTTCCGGAGGATCGGTAGAGCTTCAGGATCTCGCGGCAGGTCCGGATCAGCCCGGTGCGCGCGGAGCGCCAGCGGTATCCGCGTGAAGCGTCCTTGTCGGCGAGCGAGTGCAGGACCAGCAGCGGCGCCAGCTCCCCCGCGTCCCGGATGATGCGCCGGCAGGCCTTCTGGGAGAGATCTCCGCCAGCGGGGACCGCGATCCTGAGGTGCAGCTCCACCAATCGCCTGATCGATCGCGCCCGGCGCGTGGAGAACCTCAGCCTCTTCATGATCTGCGAGGCGAGGGCGGCCGAGCGCTTTTCGTGGCCGAAGAAGTGGAGCTCCCCATCCTCGCCGATGGTGCGGGTCTCGGCCTTGCCCAGGTCGTGCAGCAGCAGCGACCAGCGGAGGACGAGAAGCTGCTCGCCCGCCGGCAAGGGCCCGAACCGCAGCCCGCGGGAAAGACGTCTCAGGCACGACGCATCATCGACGGCGGCGAGAGCCGCCAGCGTGTGCCGCCAGGCATCGAGGTGGTGGTAGCGGTTCTGAGCGAAACCGCGAAGCGGCTCCACTTCCGGGATCACGACCGTCAGGAGTCCGAGCCGATCGAGAAGGGCGATACCGCGGCTCGGCTGCCTGGAGAGGACAACCCGGTCAAGCTCCTCGCGAATCCGTTCAGAGGATGGACGGACGATCATCGCGGCATCGCGGCGAATCAGATCCTGGGTGCGGCGGGCGATGGTGAAGCGCGGCAGCTCGCACCACAGGCGGACAGCTCGGATCATCCGCAGGGGATCATCCAGAAAGGCCCCTGCCGTGACCGCCCTGATCCGTCGGGCGGCGAGGTCATCGAGCCCTCGGCAGGGATCGAACAGCCTTCCGGCACTCAGGTCGAAGGCGACCGCGTTGATGGTGAAATCGCGCCGGCGCAGCTCTCGCTCTAGAGACCCGCTCTTCAGCTCTACAATATCGTAATCGCGCCCTTCGACGGAGATTCGGCGGTTGACGATCCCCCTCTTCCGGAAGGTCACGACACGCCGGGCGAGCCGAAGGGAAACCCTGTTCAGGAAGATCCGTGCCTTCCGTCCGATCAGGATGAAGTCCGCGTCGCGGGAGGGGAGGCCGAGCCGGAGATCCCGGACGAGACCGCCGACCAGCAGGAGGCGAACGCCGGTCTCCCGGGCGAGTTCCGAAAAGGCGCGCAGCATGGGATCGGACGTGGCGAGCCGGACGAGATCGGCCCGCAGCCTATCCTTCGCTGCAGCGGCCACGGACTTCAGGCAGGTCCGGAGGTGGCCCGGGTGGCGGGGAGCCCACCCCGGCGGGCCTCCTGCCGCCCTCCCTTCTGCTGGAGGCGCTCCAGCATGGCCGCCCGCACGACCGACATCAGCTCCTCCTTGTTTGTGCCGCAGGCCGCCGTCGGAATGGGCCGCCCGTAATGGATCCTGATCGTTCCCGGCCGGACCAGCGGTGAGCCTTTCGGCAGGAGCTCGCCGCTCCCCTCGACGGTGACCGGAACCACCGGCACTTTCGCCTGCGCCGCGATGACGAAAGCTCCCTTCTTGAACGGGAGCAGCTTCCCGTCGGTGGACCTCGTCCCCTCGGGGAAGAAGATCACGGAGGTCCCGGAGCTGATTCGCCTCGCCGCTTTCTGGAGGCTGAGGATGGCGGAGCTCCTCCGCTTCCTGTCGATCGGGATCATCCCCATCAGCCAGATGCACTGGCCGAAGATCGGAATGTAGAAGAGGAACTTCTTTGCCACGATGCGGAAGGAGGTGGGCATCGACAGGATCAGCGCCAGAACGTCGAGGTTGCTCTGGTGGTTGCAGAGATAGATGTAGGTCCTGTTAGTGTCGAGGTTCTCGATCCCGCTGGTTTCAATTTTGACACCTGCCGTGTGCAGGATCCATCGAGCCCAGTACCGGCCGAACCAGAGAACGACGTCGCTGCCCGGGCGAAAGAGGGTCAGGATGATGGCGGGGACGCCGGTCACGATGGTGTAAAGAACTGCCATCACGATGGTTATATAGGATCGAAACATCGTTTCCCTGCCTCGCCAGATCACGCGAAGGTTGCGGAAGTATAGAAGGGCCGCGGAGCCGGGTCAAAGCGTTGCGTATCTGAAACAGCTCTCGCGTAGTTTCTTACCACGATGCCCTTCCTCATCGTATTTTTCTACCGTATCTTTAATGAGTCGAAAGGGTCAGAAAGACTGGAGGGGGGGTCCGAAAGACTGGAGGGGGTACGATGAAACGTGTTTTGTGCGCGGGAGTGGTGGCTGTCTGTGTGCTTGGCGCAGCTTTGGGAGGTCCGAAGTTTCTGCCACCGACTCCGGAAGGCTGCGAACCGGGGGCCGGACCGCTCGAAGCCGGGGCGAGGCTCGTTAAGGTCTTGGATGAGGCCGGCCCGCCGAAAGCCCTTGTCCAGGTCGAGCTGCTGTCGTGGATGACGGATGCCGATGTCGTTGTCAGCGCTCTGGAAGATCCCTCGGCTGTCCCGAGGCGGACCGTCCCCATAGTCCAGGCGAGGCTGTCGAGGGGGCATCTCCACCCGGTTCAGTTCGTTATGGATCTTCAGGCGGGAAAAGAGAACCACCTGTATTTCCTCTCTCAGAGCCGTGGGGCGGATGGCTCCTCCAACGAGCTCGTTTCCTACATGAGGGTGAACCTCGACCCCTCGCTCGAACCCACGATCGTCGGGGACTACGCGGAGTACCAGGCGGCAACGGAAGGGGGTGAGCGATGAGGAGAGCATGGAAGAGCGGCAGCGCCCTGTATCTGCGGCTGGTCCTCTTCGCCGCGGCGTTCTCGTTGCTCCCCACGGCAGCCTCGGCCAACTGGACGGCCACCGGAAGGTTCATGTACGTGGACCGGGACTACGACCAGACCGGATTCACGGGGAGCCAGCCAAACCTGCCGATCCGCTACGCAGACGTGCAGATCGTGGACGCCAACTCCAAGGCCCAGCTTGCCAAGGGCCCCACGGACGCCAACGGCAATTTCAGCATCGCCGTCGTGGACTCGAAGAAGCGCAACGTTTACGCCCGGGTGGTGGCGCAGTCCACAGCGACCTCGGATCTTTTCATCGCCGTGCAGACTACCGACACGACGAGGAGTCCCATCTACTACGCGGTCGTCAGCTCAACAGTCAGCAACCATTCGGCGACCGCGAACCAAGACTTCGGGACGAATGTCGCCCAGATCGGATCGGGAGGGGAGGCGTTCGACATCTTCGACCAGATGGTGCGCGGGGCGGACTACATCAAGTTCCTGACCGGCTCGCGGCCCGGCTCGAGCAAGAACCTCAAGGCCGCCTGGTCTACCACCCGAGGGAACACGAACTCGTACTACGACAATTCTATCCGGACGCTCGAGCTGCGGGACACGGCCGGCTACGACGATACGCCGATCATCCACGAGATGGGGCACTACGCGCTGCCGCACTGCAACATCTACACGCGGACGGACGGCGGGTCGGGCCCTGGCCACCTGGTCCGCTACGCCGATCTCGAGACCGACACGCAGTACGGCTGCACGGGGGACGCAAGCGAGGTGAACGTCTTCACCGTCCTGTGGGACATCAACGACTCGGCCAGCACGACCGACACGACCCCCGGGGTCGATGACGGGCAGGACCTGCTGGCGCTCGACGATTCCCAGGTCTGGGAGGTGATGCGCGACTACATGCCGACAGCGTCCAACAAGTCGGCGGAGGATTTCTGGGACGGCTGGTTCAAGGCGCCGATCTCGAACGGCTTCAAGACCGAGATGCTCAACATCTGGCGCTACGTCTCCATCGATTTCTCCGAGGACGGCTTCGAGGCCAATAACTCCGCCGCCACGGCGAAGACGATCCTCGTGGGGGCAGCGCCAATCTCGAACACCTTCTTTTCCGACCCGGACAGCGACGGCGCGGGCCAGTCGGATACGGATATCTTCACATTCAGCGCAAACGCCAGCATCAGCTACACGGCGCAGACGACCAACCTGATCAGCGACGCGAACACCTTCCTGGAATTGCTCGACACGGACGGCTCGACGGTTCTCGCCTCCAACGACGATCGTGCAGCAGGGGACCATTCCTCCCTGATCACCTGGACGGCGCCCCGGACGGATACCTTCTACCTCCGTGTGACGCACACAGCAGGGCTGGGGATCTACGGATCCTACCAGCTACAAATCAACTAGCTCCAAGCCCCGGCCGGTAGATCCGGCCGGGGCCCCTTTTCTCAATCTGCCCGCGCGGGCGATGATCCGGGATAGAATCGCCCGCGGCCGTGAAGCCTGATCGCCGGCTCCTTCCGGGAAAATCCGCCGATGCCCCTCCGTCTCGCGACCGGACAAGCCGCGGTGCAGGTGGGCGGCTACGGCCGGGCTCGACCTCGAGCGCCTCTCGGTTGCTGGTCGGCGTCGATACAGGAGGAACCTTCACCGACTTCGTCCTGATCGAGGGCGGCCGTGTCGTGTTCCTGAAAGTCCCCTCCACTCCGGCGGACCCCGGCCGTTCGGTCGTCGAGGGGCTGAAGAAGCTCGGAGTGAACGTCCCTCGCGCTAACGTGGCTCATGGCTCGACCGTCGCCACGAACGCCCTCATCGAGCGGAAAGGAGGACCGGCGGCCCTCGTGACGACCGCCGGCTTCGAGGATCTGATCGAGATCGGTCGCCAGGCTCGTCCCGACCTCTATGACTGGAACGCGGTTCCCCCGGCGCCGCTCGTGCCGCGGCGGCTGCGCTTCGGTCTCAGGGAGCGGACGCACGCCGACGGGTCGGGGCAGCCTTTGGGCCAACGCGAGCTCCGGAAGCTGCGCCGCCTCGGCGCGAGGTTGCGGAGGCTCGGGGCCCGATCCGCCGCCGTCTGCTTTCTGCACTCCTACCGCGACGGAAACAACGAGACCAAAGCCGGACGGGCCCTCTCGCGGCTGGGACTGCCTGTCACGCTCTCCCACAAGCTCGTGGGGGAGTACCGGGAGTACGAGAGGTTCTCGACGGCCTGCGCGAACGCGTACCTCCAGCCATTGATGGGTGGATACATCGCGCGGCTCTCACGGGAGATCCGCGGAGAGCTTCGAGTCCTCAAGTCGAGCGGTCTGACCTCCCCGGCAGGGACAATCGGCGACGAGCCGGTGCACGCCGCTTTGTCCGGTCCCGCCGGAGGCGTCCTGGCCGCGAACGCCCTGTCGCGGAGACTCGGGATCGTCCAGGGCATCGCATTCGACATGGGCGGAACCTCGACGGACGTTTGCCTGATGAACGGCGAAGTGCCTTTCACGGTCGAGTCGCGGCTCGCCGGGGTCGCAGTGAAGGTCCCAGCCGTGGCCCTGGAGACCGTCGGGGCCGGTGGGGGCTCCATCGCCCGGCTGGATCCGGGAGGCGCCCTGAGGGTCGGACCCGAAAGCGCCGGGGCCGATCCCGGCCCGGCCTGCTATGGCCGCGGAGACCAGCCGACCGTCACGGACGCGAACCTGGAGCTGGGAAGGCTGCGGGCCGGAGAGCTTCTGGGAGGAGCCCTGCATGTCGATCCGGATCGGGCTCGCCGTGCGCTGGGCCGGCTCGGCCGGCGTCTGTCGATGAGCCCGGCAGCTTGTGCACAGGGCATCGTCGATGTGGCCAACTCCAACATGGAGAGGGCGCTGCGCGCCGTGTCGCTCCAGAGGGGTCACGATCCGCGGTTCTTCACGTTGATCTGCTACGGAGGGGCGGGCGGGCTGCATGCCTGCGTGCTCGCCTCTTCTCTTGGCATCAGCCGGATCGTCATTCCCCCTTCAGCGGGGACCTTCTCGGCCCTCGGAGTGGCTCTCGCCTCCGCGGGCCGGGACGAGTCGCGCACCGTCCTGCTGCCGGCCGCTCCCACGGTGTCCAGGGGGCTCGAGGAAGTGTACCGCGAGCTCGAGGCGCGTGCGGCCGGCGCGCTCGCGCGCGAGGGTCTCGACCCGAAGCCGGTCGTCTTCGAGCGGAGCGCGGACCTCCGCTACCGCGGGCAGTCGCACGAGCTGACCGTTTCCCACACGGCCGACTTGACCCATGCCTTCCATGAGGCGTACCGGAGGCGCTATGGCGAGTCGCGGGAAGATTCCGAGGTGGAGATCGTCACGCTGCGCGTTCGGGTGCGCGAGCGGGAGAGATCCTTCCCCTCGAGCTTGCGAGGGGCTAGGGGCTCCCCCCGCGCGCTCGAGCGAGGCAAGGCGGCTCGTCTGGCTCCGATCGCGGCCCCCCCTCCGGCTCTCGTCTCGGAGGTCCTCATCGATGGACGGAGGCTCCGGGTCCCGTCGTATCATCGCGAGAAGATCCCTCCTGGCGCCCGCTTCAAGGGCCCGGCGCGCTTTCTGGAGTATTCCTCCACGACCCTCTTGATGCCCGGCTGGGGCGGCTGGGCGGATGCCGCGGGGAACCTCCATCTGGAAAAGCGATCGTGAGGAGTGGGCGGGAGTCCGCGCGAGGAAGACGGTGTTGACTTCTCGCGCCGCTGCGGCATCCGGTCGATCGGGGGCCCTCGCGCCTGCGGACCCGGTGCGCCTGGAGATCTTTCGCAACCTCTTCGTATCGGTCTGCGAGGAGATGGGCATCGCCCTGATGCGCACCGGCCACTCCCCGAACATCAAGGAGCGGCGGGACTACTCCTGCGCCGTCTTCGACTCCTCGGGTCTCACCATCGCCCAGGGGGACCACATGCCGGTCCATCTGGGCTCGATGCCCGCGTCGGTGGCGTCGGCCCTGAAGGCCTTCGCCGCGGGCGAAACGGGCGGCATGCGCGCCGGCGACATCGTCCTTCTCAACGATCCCTTTCACGGGGGCACGCATCTGCCGGACATCACGCTCGTCTCGCCGCTCTTCGCTGCCTCCCGCTCGGCCGGCTCCACCCACCGGCCGCTCTTCTTTCTCGCGAACCGAGCCCATCACAGCGATGTCGGAGGCATGGCGCCTGGGTCGATGCCCCTGGCCACGGAGATCTACCAGGAGGGGCTCGTCCTGCCGCCGCTCCGGCTGGTCCGCAATGGCCGCCTCGACCGGGACATCTTCGGGATCATCCTTTCCAACTGCCGCACACCGGAGGAGCGGGAAGGGGACCTCCGCGCCCAGATCGCGGCGCTGCAGACGGGAGAGCGGCGCCTGAAAGAAATGATCGAGCGCTATGGGACGCGCGAGGTCGTCTCCTACGCGCGGCACCTCCAGGCTTACTCGAGGCGAGTCGTGACCTCCGTCCTTCGCGCGATCCCTGACGGGACCTATCGGTTCGAGGACCGCCTCGATGACGATGGAGCTGGCTGCCGCGCCATCCCGCTGCGAGTCGCCCTGACGATCCGGCGGGGCCGGGCGGTCGTGGACCTTCGCCACTCGGCGGACCAGGTGAGCGGAGGGGTCAACGCCGTCGCCTCCATCACGGCCTCCGCCGTTTACTATGTCTTCCGCTGCCTCGTCTCCTCGCTGATGCCCCGCGACGGCAGCTCGGCCGGGGTCCCCTGGAACGCCGGAAGCTTCGAGCCGATCCGGATCCTTCTGAGGCCCGGCTCGATCCTGGCGGCGCGGTCTCCGGCCGCGGTGGCGGGGGGCAATGTCGAGACCTCGCAGCGCATCGTCGATCTTCTGCTCGGGGCCCTGTCGAAAGCGATCCCGTCGGGGGTCCCGGCCGCCAGCCAGGGAACGATGAACAATCTGAGTTTCGGCGGCGTCGATCGCGTGGGGAAGAGCTTCGCGTATTACGAGACGATCGGCGGAGGCATGGGAGGCAGGCCGGCGGGGGCGGGCCTCTCCGGGGTCCACACTCACATGACGAACTCCCTCAACACTCCGATCGAGGCCCTCGAAGCGGCCTTTCCGATCCGCGTGGAGCGCTACGGGCTGCGGCGCCGGTCAGGAGGAGCGGGCAAGCACAAGGGGGGCGAAGGGATCGTGCGCGAGATCCGCTTCCTCGCAGCGGCCAGGGCGAGCATCCTCAGCGAGAGGCGCGTTTACGCACCGTGGGGAAGGCAAGGGGGAAGAGCCGGCGCCCTCGGGGCGAACTTCATCATCCGTGCGGACTCCGCTCGCCGCAGGCGGCTGCCCGGCAAGGTGAATCTCGCTCTGGCCGAAGGGGACAGGCTCCTGATCGAGACCCCCGGAGGAGGGGGCTGGGGCCGGCCTGTCACCGCCAGGACCAGCTCGAGAGTGCGGAGCGTGGGGAGTCGTCGAGGGGGCGAGTGAAAGCTCCCGCTTCCTGGGCCTCCTCGCTGCTCCTTCAGCTTCTCCGCGAGGACGAGGAAGGCGCGCGCACGACCATCGAGCGGGAAGAAGGCGCCGGGGAAGGATGGCGGCAGTTCCTCTCGCTCGCCGGCAAGCACGGCGTGGCCGATTACCTCGCTTCGCTGTGGCGAGGGAGGGATCTGGCGTCCTGCTTTCCGGCTGAGGTGGCCGCGGGGATGGAGGAGCGGCGGCGAAAGACAATCTACGACAACCTCGTTCTTGCCGCTTCGGCCGGTCCGATCCTCCAGGGGCTTCGGGAACGCGGCATCGTTCCGATCGTCCTGAAGGGGGGGGCCCTGCTGGGGCGCGTCTATCCCGACCCCGGCGCGCGAAGCCTGACCGACATCGACCTGCTGGTCCGCCGCGAGCGGGCGGCGGAGGCCTGCCGGATGCTGGAGCATCAGGGGATGCGCCCGATGGAGGAGACTCAGAAAGCGGCGCGGCGGTCGGGCTTCGAGGCGCACGCGCCCGGCTCGGTCCCGGTGGAGATCCACTGGGACTTGTCGCAGAGATACCGTTTCCAGGCCGACCTCGACGGGGTGTGGGAGCGGAGTGTGGAGTTCGAGTTCGAGGGGGCTCCTGCGAGGCGGCTGGCGCCCGCGGACGAGTTCACCTATCTCGCGCTCCATTACGCGGCGCACTACTTCGGCGTCAGCCTGAAATGGCTTGTGGACCTTCGCGAGATCCTCCGGCGCGAGCCTCCCGCGCCCGAGGAGGTCGCCTCCAGGGCGCGCGGATGGGGAGGGGAGGCGGCCCTGCACTTCGCCCTCCGCTACCTGCGGCGTGTGTATCCCGATCTTCCCTATCCGGACGAGTTGGATCTCGCCGTGGAGCGGCCGATCCGCGACCGGCTGATCGCCCCGTTCCTCTCGCCGGACCCGCTGCTGCTCGTCAAGGAGAGATCGCGGGGGCCCTCGCGGCTGCTGATGGGGCTGCTCTTCGTCGATCGCCCGGCCGACATGCTGAGGCTGGGATGGGTGACCCTTCTCTCCGGCGAGGATCACGAGCATCCGCCGGGGGTAGAGAACGCGCCGCCGGCTGGAGGATCCTCCGGCAGCAACCGCCCGCGGGCGGTGTGATCGTTCGGCGGGCTTGTGTGGCAGGGAAGGGCTCCCACCACCCACCCGGCCCGCGCGATCGCTACGCAGCACTATAACTGTGAGGCGATGTGGGCCTCCCCCCCTCCTGGACAGCACGGGCGTCCTGCTGCACGATAAGGAGGCCGATGACACGCGATCGCAGGCGGGCAGTCTGCAGATTCGAAGACTCAATCGAAGCGTCATGAGCGCCGCCTCCGTCGTCAAGGTCCTCGTCAGGAAAACCCGATCGGCTGGTGTGCGACTGCGCCGCGCGATCGTCTCCCAGAGGCTCGGGTTCAGCCCTTCCCGCG
>QHYA01000054.1 GCA_003223995.1 Acidobacteriota bacterium
GAATCGTTCGCGAAGCAGGTTTCGAGGCGGCCTGTTCGGCACTTGGGCCAGCTCGCAACAACAGCTGGTCGCTGTTCTGGCTGTTCCGGGACACGCTCAGCGAGGAGATGACCGCCCTGCGAGACAGCTATCGCCTCTCACCTCTGGCGAGAGGCCTGCTCGCGTACAGGGTCAAGCGGCGCCTCCGGACCTCACTGAAGGAAGCCTGATGCGACCCGCCTGAGGATCGCGATCATCTCCCCACGCAGACGTAGCGGAACCCCAGCCTGCGGATTTCCTGGGGGTCGTAAACGTTGCGTAGATCCACGAGGACCGGCTGGCGCATGACTGTCTTGAGCCGGCGAAGGTCCAGGTTCCTGAACTGGTTCCATTCGGTCGCGAGGACGAGGCAGTCGGCTCCATTGGCCGCGTCGTATTCGTCCTTGCCGCAGTCCAGGTCGGGGATGACTTGCTGCGCGCCGGGCATTGCGACCGGATCATAGGCCCTCACCGAGGCGCCCCTCGCCACGACGGCGCGGATGATCTTCAGCGACGCTGACTCACGCACGTCGTCGGTCTCTGGCTTGAAGGATAACCCCAGCACAGAAAGCCGCTTCCCTTCGAGACCCTCGCAGGCGCCTGAGATCTTCTCCACCATGAGGTCGCACTGACTCTCGTTCACCTCGATGGCTGCGCCAACAATCCTCAGGTCGAGAGCGTTTTCGTGCGCCGTTTCCACGATCGCTCGGGTGTCTTTTGGAAAGCAGGAGCCCCCAAAACCGGGGCCGGGATGCAGGAACTTCCCCCCGATCCGCTTGTCGAGACCCATTCCTCGGGCGATCGCGTGGACGTCGGCCCCGACCTTCTCACAGAGACGGGCGAGCTCGTTGATGTAGGAGACCTTCACGGCAAGAAAGGCGTTGGAGGCGTATTTGATCAGCTCTGCAGAGGCGAGGTCGGTCACGATGAATGGGGTCTCGATGAGATAGAGGGGCCGGTAGAGGTCCTTGAGGATGGCCGCAGACTGCTCGTCCTCAGCTCCGATCACGATCCGGTTGGGCCGCATGAAGTCCTCGATCGCCGAGCCTTCGCGCAGGAACTCGGGGTTCGAGGCGACCGAGAAGGGAATGTCTTCACGCAGGCGCCTGGCGACAGCCTGCCGGATCTTCGCACCCGTGCCGACAGGGACGGTGCTCTTGGTGACGATCACCTTGTACGAGGTCATGGCCTCCGCCACCGACTCCGCCACCTGCATGACCGCCGAGATGTCCGCACGTCCGTGATGAGGGTCCTGGGGTGTCCCAACGGCGATGAAGACGACCAGCGACTCGTCCACCGCCCGGTGGATGTCGCACGAGAAGGTCAGCCTCCCCGACCGGACGTTGCGCTCCACCAGCGACTCCAGACCCGGTTCGTAGATCGGGACCTTCCCTGTGCGAAGAGCATCGATCTTTGCCGCATCGCTGTCGACGCAGTGCACCCGGACGCCGAACTCCGCAAAGCAGGCGCCGCTGACGAGTCCAACGTATCCGGTTCCGATGATGCTGATGTTCATGCTCCCTTCCTCTCTCGAAGGTACCAATCGAGGAACGGACGGATCCCCTCCTCCACCGTGAACCGGGGGCGGTAGCCGATCAGCTCAGCGGCCCGCCGGATGTCCGCCCAGGTCTGCTCGACGTCTCCCGGCTGGGCGGGCAGCACACGGACGCGGGCGGGCTTGCCCAGCCCGTTCGAGATCAGCTCGATCAGCTCCGCCAACGTGGTCGTCCGAGATTCTCCAAGGTTGATGATCTCGTACCCCTCGATCCGGTCGATGCAGAACATCAGGGCTTCCGTGATGTCGTCAATATAAGTGTAATCGCGCCGGCTCGATCCGTCGCCGAACTGTGGCACCTCTTCCCCCCGGTCGATCAGCCTCGTGAACTTGTGGATCGCCATCTCGGGCCTCTGGCGGGGGCCGAAGACGGTGAAGAGTCTGAGGGCCCAGAAGTGCAGGCCGTGGAGGTGGTGGTAGGTGTAGCCGAGCAGCTCGCCCGCCTTCTTCGTCGCTGCGTACGGGGACACGGGATGATCGACGCTGTCCTTTTCGGAGAAGGGGACCTTCCTGTTGTTTCCGTAAACCGAAGAGGACGATGCGAACAGAAAGCGGCGGGTCCCCTGCCGGCGGCAGGCCTCCAGCAGGAGAGCCGTGCCGCGCACGTTGACGTCCTGATAGAGCAGCGGCTTTTCGATCGAGGGGCGTACCCCCGCCCGGGCCGCCAGATGCACGAGGACATCCGGATCTTCCTCGCGCAGGACATCTTCGACGAGTCGCTCGTCACGGATGTCCCCTTCCACGAGGTGGAACAGCGGGCTGCTCCGGGCGGCTGCGAGGTTCCGGCGCTTGATGGCCGGATCGTAGAAGTCATCGAAGAGGTCGAGACAGGTGACCTCCCGGCCAGCGGCGAGAAGCCGGTCGATCAGGTGCGAGCCGATGAAGCCCGCGCCACCTGTCACGAGGATCTTCCCCATGGCCTTCCTGTCAGGGGATGGGGGTGGGCGCCGGCTGCGGCGGGGGCGGCTGCTGCTCTCCCTTCTGTCTCTGCTTTGCCCCCTTCTTCTGGTAGTGGTGCATCAGCCCCTTCCCGACCTTGCTCCCGCGGATTCCCGCAACGACATCGCTGAGGCCTTGATAGACCTCGGGATTGTTGATCAGCGCTCCCAGCGAGCCTTCCCCCTTGTCGATCTTTTCCAGGATGGATGCCATCGAGGAGGTCGATCTCTTGAGATCGGAGCTGATCTGTCGCGAGAACTCCTCGTCGTAGAGCAGCTTCGACAGCAGGCCTTTGCCGTTCCGGATCTGCTCGAGGACCGAGCGCAGCTCCGCGACGCTGGATTTCAGCTCGGTGATGGCCTGCTGCCCCTCCCCCCCCTCCTTCAGCAAGGCCCCGAGAGCGCCTTCGTTGTTGCTGATCCTCTCCATCACGACCCTCAACCGTTCCGCGGAGCTTCGCACCGACTCGAGTGTGCTGCGCGCGTACTCCCGGTCCGTGATGAGCTGTCCGAGCAGTCCCTCGCCTCTGTTGATCTTGCCTAGCACGTTCCTTGCTTCGGCGAAGGTGTCCTTGACGTTCGCGAGCCCCTCCTGGCCGAACTCCGGGTCCTTGATCATCTGCCCCAGCAGCCCCTCGCCGCGCTCGATCGGCGCGAGGATCTCGTTCAACTTCGCGGTCATCTCGCTGAGGTTCTCCGCGGCCGAGGCGCCCGCTTCGAAGAGCCCTGCCTGCTGCTCCGGCGGTATCAAGGAGTCTTCCGGCAGCGCGGGACTGTTGGGATCGCCGGGGGTGAGATTCACCAGCCTGTCGCCGGAGAGGACCTGAAGGAACGTCAGCGAGGCCCGGGTCCCTTGCCGGACGCGGCCGGCATACTTCCGGTCCACGGCGAGGAGGACGGGAATTCCCTCCCGCTCCGGATCGGTCGGCAGCTCGATCGACTCGACGCTTCCCACCTGCACGCCGCTCATGTAGACCGGCGAGCCCACCCGGAGCCCGACCACCTGCCTGAAGTTCGTAATGTACCGCGTCTTCGGCGAGAACATCCGGCTCTGGCTTCCGATGACGAGAATCGCACCCGCCAGGAGGACCAGCGCGAGAGAGATCACGACTCCGACCGCTGCCGCCCGGCTCGCCTGCCTGTCATTCACGTGACACCCCTCCCCCGGCCAGGAAGGCCAGCAGCCTCTCCTCGCCGCTCCTGCGAGCGCTCTCAAAATCACCCACGAAGTTGATGCGACCGTCGCAGAGGAACGCGATCCTGTCGCCGATGACCCTCGCGGACTGGATGTCGTGGGTCACCACCACGCTGGTCACCCGGAGCTGCCTCTGCATGCTGCGGATCAGCTCGTTGACCGACATCGCGGTGATCGGGTCGAGTCCGGTCGTCGGCTCGTCGTAGAGGATCCCCTGGGGCTCCAGCGCGATCGAACGGGCCAGGGCGACGCGCTTCTTCATCCCTCCGGAAAGCTCCGAAGGCATCTTCTCCTCCACCCCCTCCAGCTCGACGAGCGCGAGCTTCTCCCGGACGCGCTCGCGGATCTCTTCCTCCGGGAGGTCTGTGTGCTCCCGGAGGGAAAACGCGACGTTCTCGAAGACGTTCATGGAGTCGAACAGCGCGCCTCCCTGAAACAGCATCCCGACCCTCTTGCGGACCTCGACCAGCTCTTCCTCGTCCAGGTCGGACACCCTGGTGCCATCGACATAGACCTCCCCCGCGTCGGGGCGAATCAGCCCGATGGCGTGGCGGAGGAGCACGGACTTGCCGGAGCCGCTGCCTCCCAGAACGACCAGGGTCTCACCGAGCAGCACGTCCAGATCGACACCGGTTAGCACGCGGTTCGTTCCAAAGGATTTCTCCACGCCCGCGAAGCGGATGAACGCGCTCAAAGCCGAATGAACAGCTTTGCCAGAAAGAAGTTGGAGATGAAGATGCAGATCGCCGTCACCACGACCGTGTTCCGCGTCGCCCGCCCCACCCCCTCCGCACCTCCCGTCGCGTTCAGGCCGTTGTAGCAGGAGATGACGGCGATGAACATGGCGAAGAACGGGGTCTTCCCCAGCCCGCGGAAGATGTCGGAGACCAGCACCGTGCTCCAGACCTGCTGCAGGTAGAACTCCACCGTCTGACCGATCTCTGTCACTGCCATGACCATCCCTCCCAGCACGCCGATCGTGATCGCCAGGATCGTCAGGACCGGCACCATGATCAGCAGCGCCACCAGTCTCGGCACGACCAGCTTCTTGACCGGGCTTGCGCCCAGTGCCCGGAGAGCGTCCACCTGCTCGGTGACGTTCATCGAGCCGATGTCCGCGGTGATCCCCGCCCCGACGCGCGCCGCCAGCATCAGCGCCGTCAGGACCGGGCCGAGCTCCAGGACGATCGACATGCTCACCAGCTTCGCGACGTAGATCCTCGCGCCATACGCCGCCAGCGAATAGGAGGTCTGCACGGCGATCACCATTCCGGTGAAGAGGAGGGTGACGAGGACGATCGACAGGGACATGACTCCCAGATGGTAGAGCTCGTTGAGAATCAGGCGGAATTCGTACGGGCGGCGGAGCAACATCCTGAGCGCCTGCCAGCAGAGAGCACCTGCTCCCCCAATCGATTCGAACGCGCTCCTGAGAGGGTTCATCGGACCCAGACTAAGGCAGCCTTTCGAAAGCCGTCAAGGCGGCGAGCGCCCCTGGGCGGCGCTGTTATTATTCTCTCTGGGACGACGTCCCGATGGCCTCGGTCGTTTTCCGACTGTGGAGCGAGCGGGAGCTGGTCCCGCGCAGGCGCAAGCGCGTTGGAGACATTTCGTGGAGCAAGCACTTCCACGTCAGGGAGCTGATAGCGTCGCTCCGCCGGTGGGGCCCGCTTCACCGCGCGTGACCGTTCTGATCCCGACACACAACGAGGAGAAGAATCTCCCTGAGGCGCTCGCGTCCGCGCGCTGGGCCGATCAGATCGTCGTCGTGGACTCGTTTTCCACGGACACAACAATGGAGATCGCGAGTGCCGCGACGCCCCATGTCTTCCAGCATGCCTTCGAGAACTACTCGGCGCAGAAGAACTGGGCGCTGGATACGCTCCCGATCGAGGGCGACTGGGTCTTCATCCTGGATGCAGACGAGCGCTTCACGCAGGAGCTCGAAGCCGAGGTGCGCCGCGTGGCGGCGGGCCCGGACGCGTGCGATGGCTACTACGTGAACCGCCGTTTCATCTTCATGGGCCGCTGGATCCGCCACTGCGGCTGGTATCCGAGCTGGAACCTGCGGCTCTTTCGCCACGGGCGGGCCCGTTACGACGGCCGCGCGGTGCACGAGCACATGATCGTGGAAGGCAGCGTCGGCTACTTGCAGCACGACCTTGTCCACGAGGACCGGCGCGGGCTCGATGCGTTCCTCGCGCGCCACAACCGCTACTCCACTATGGAGGCAATGGAGCGGCTTGCGCGCCTGCGGGGCGAGCGCATCGCGTTGACCTGGAAGAACTTGCGCGACCCGGTGAAACGCAAGCGGGTCATACGCGAGCGCCTCTGGCCCTGGGTGCCATTCAAGCCGGCAGCGTTCTTCTTCTACATGTACGTCTGGCGGCTCGGCTTCCTGGATGGGATGCCCGGGTTCTGGTTTTCTGTGCTGCAGGCGATCCAGGAGTTCCACACAAACCTCAAGGTGCGCGAGCTGCGCAGGAGCGATGAGAAGTGAGCAGGTGGCCACCATCATCATCTCCCATCCTCCTTGATAGCCACGGCAGCGATGGATGTCCCGAACGGAAAGTTCATC
>QHYA01000055.1 GCA_003223995.1 Acidobacteriota bacterium
GCCGCTTCCCCGGCCAGCGCCAACGAGAACGAGGCGGCAACTGCCACCAAAACAACCATTGCAGCAACTCGTTTCATGTCCTGCCCCTCCTGTCTGTCGTACCCCGAAAGAGCCACAAGAGCCCATCTTTTATAACCTCCCCCCCTCGCCCTGTCAAATGAAGCGCGCGGGTGTGTCGGTCGTAGTTTCCCACCACGTGGCGGATTAGAATGCACCATACAGGTGCACCGGCCGGCAGACCGCTGGCAAAGGCAGGCCGCCGCCGCATATCGCGAGTGGATCCGACGAATGGCATTGAATCGGCTGTCCCTGGAGCGTATCGCACAGGCCGCCGCCCTCATAGACCCGGTGTTTCTCGACTCACCCCAGTTCCGGGCGGAGTCGCTGGAGCAACAGCTCGGCTGTCGCCTCGTCGTCAAGGTCGAGACCCTCAATCCAATTCGCTCCTTCAAGGGGCGCGGCACGGAGTATCTGGCGGTCTCGCTGGACGGACGGCCCCATCTGGTGTGCGCGACGGCCGGCAACTTCGGCCAGGGCATGGCCTACTCTGCCCGGAAGCATGGACTGCCGCTTACCATCTTTACCAGCGTCATCGCCAACCCGCTGAAGGTCGAGCGCATGCGTGCTCTGGGGGCTGACGTCCGACTCGTCGGCGAGGACTTCGATGCCGCCCATCTGGCGGCCAAGGCCTTTGCGGTGGAGATCGACGCGCGGTTGGTAGAGGACGGCCGCGAGCGAGCCATCGCCGAGGGCGCCGGCACGATCGGGCTGGAGCTGCTGCGCTGGCCCGAGCCGTTCCATGCCATCTTGGTCCCGCTGGGTGATGGCGCCCTGCTGGCCGGCGTGGCCCGCTGGGTGAAGGCGCACCAGCCGGCCACCCAGATGATCGGGGTGTGCGCCAGCGGCGCGCCCGCCATGGAGCGCTCGTGGCGGGCGGGGCAGGTTCAGGAGCTGGAGCGCGCCGAGACAATTGCGGACGGGATCGCGGTGCGGATCCCGCTGCCGGAGGCGCTCGCCGATATCATGGCCCTCGTGGATGACATTCTCCTCGTAGAAGACGACACGCTGGTGGCGGCGATGCGGCATGCCCACCAGGAGCTCGGTGTCGTGCTGGAGCCCTCCGGCGCCGCCGGTCTGGCGGCGCTGCTGACCTACGGAGAGCGGTTCAGGGGGCAGTTGATCGGCACGATCCTGAGCGGAGGCAACGTCACCATCCAGCAGATGCAGCGGTGGCTCGCCCCGTGACCGGCCGAACGCGGAGGTCTCCCAGGGCGAGAGGCGGGAAAGGACGCAGGGGTTTCAGGGACAGGCCGAGGAGTTGCCGTTGACCCGCTCCGACCCCGAGGAGTTGGTTCCCCAGATCCCCGACCCACCGCAGCCGGCATCCTCCCCCCGGACCAGGTAGTACCACCCGTCTCCCACGGGGGGGAGACTGGTGTCTGTCGCGGCCGGCTGGGAGAGGTCGTCCGCGAAGCAGCCGCCGTAATCGGCAGGAGCCAAGGAGGAGAGGAGACCTCTCGAGACGTCCCACCGGTCCGCCGTCAGCGAGGCCGGCCAGGTCAGCGCCGTCGGTGAGGTCCCGGACAGCAGCAGCGGCGCCGGGTCGGGTGGGCGGCCCTGGGCCGAGTCGAGAGGAGCGCAGTCAACCGGGTCGGCCACGCCGTCGTTGTCGTCGTCCGCATCGCACGCCTCACCTGTCCCGTCGCCGTCGTCGTCGCAAGGATCGGCGTGCGCCGGATCGACGCAGGCGGGCCCAGGCAGCGCGAAGACACGGACGTAGTCGAACTCCGCCGTGTAGCCGGACCCGCCCATCGAGACCAGGCCAATCGAGGGGCTTCCCAGGAAGTGCGTCCACGTCCCGCCGCGGACCCACGTCGTCCCGTCGCGGCTGGTGAACGCCGAGTAGCGCTCGCCCGCTCCATAGCCGCGCCGCGCGACCCGAAGCCACGTCCACAGGTCGGGCGGGCCGACGACGGTGTTGCCGTATCGCGGGTAGCCGGACGGGACGGGGGCGAGCTCCTTCGCGAACTCCGTCTGACGCGTGTCGTCCATGGAGACGTGGACGAGCTTGATGTAGTTGTCGTCGTCGCCGTAGATCACGAGCCCAGCCTGGACGTAGTTGTGGCAGCACCCCTCGGCCGGCAGGTTCAGCTTCACGCGGGTCTCGACGATCCAGTCGCCCGGCGGAGCCGGTTCGATCAGGACGGAGGCGTTGTTCTGATCGCCGTAGAGGTCGGCCGGCTGGGTGTCGAAGCGCAGCCCCGCTCCCGTCATGCCCCAGGACGAGGAGGAAGGGGGGCGGACCCAGCTCCACTGCGGCCCCGGAGCAGCCCCGTCGAACTCGTCCGAGGCGCCCGCGTTCGGGGCGCCAGGGAGGTCCGGCTCCGGTGTCGTGACGGTCCAGCCGCTGGTCTGTCCTGCCTGGGCCGCGGGAGCGGCCTGCCCGCCGCAGGAGGAAGCCCCCCAGCCGCCGCGAACCGTCGGCCAGCCGTCCACCCAGTCGAGCGGGTCGAGCTGCGCGGGGCGCTTCGTGAAGCCGACGGAGCCGGCAAAGTACGGATCGTCCGAATCCACCGCGTGGAAGATCGTCCAGTCCTGACCGTCCAGGTCGGTGAAGACGGTGTTGTGGCCCGGTCCGAGCCAGCGGTTGCCGCTCATGCTGAGCACCGGCGTGCCTCCGACGCGGCCGGCCGTGAAGGAGACACCCTCCCTGTCCACGAACGGGCCTGTCGGGCTCGCCGAGCGACCGACGAACACGGCGTAGCCGGTCAGCGGCCCCCGGCAGCAGTCGGTCGCGGAGGCGAAGAGGTAGTAGAAGCCGCCGTGCTGGACGACCTCCGTCCCCTCGTAGCGGGAGCCGATGGCCACGCGCGTGGCCGACGCGGCGGAGGAGCTCAGCCCGTCGGAGGAGAGCTGCCGCACCTCGACGCCCCCGTCGTAGCTTCCGTAATAGATGTAGCGCTGCCCCTCCGGGTTCGTCGTCACGTCAGGATCTATCGTCGCGTAGAAGCTGCAGCCGGAGCCCGAGCGGCGTGGGCGGACGACGGGGCTTCCCTTGTCGGTCCACGGTCCCGTCGGGTTCGCGCTCGTGGCGACGCCGATGGCGCTGTCCTCTCCGCAGTACCACTCCCCGCTGACCGACTGCTTTGTGTCGGTGACGGCGTAGTAGAGATGGTACTTCCCGTCGAAATACTGGATCTCCGGGGCCCAGAGACCCGCCCACGATTCGGCCCACGAGGGAGGCGCGGAAAAAGCGTCGCCGGCGTAAGTCCAGTGGACGAGGTCGGAGGAGCGGAAGGTCGGGATCTGGTGGTGATGGTAGTTGCCGGAGCCATCCTGGTCCCAGTCTCCGAGCGGATCGCTCGTGCAGTACATATACCAGTCCGTGTCTCCCGCCGTCTGGCCTCGGATCATGGTCGGGTCGGCGCAGCTCTGGACGGGCTGGCCGGAGGAGGTCCGGATGTCGAGGGGGTTGGAGCGGGGAGGGGCCGGTGTGAGGGAGGCGGCGAAGGAGGCCGCCGTGGCGGCGGCCAGGCTCGCGGCGGAAAGGTGGAGCCGGAGCGCGCGCAGCACTTTCACGCCGGGAATCTACGCGCTGGGTGGACCGAGGTCAAAGGCGGAAGAGCCGGCAAACCACGACCGATCCTTTCGCGCCGCGAGCTCATGGCCGCGACGATGATGATCGGCCGAAGATCGTCCCGACGATAGAGGATAGAGGAACGGGGCGGAGACGAGCCGCTGTCAGTCGAAGCGACTGCGGGTCGAAGGAGCGACGAGGTAGACGAAAGCGGGAAGCCCGTACACCGCGCCGATCCCTGTCAGGGTCGTCACGACCGCCCAGGCCAGGGCGAAGAGCCACCCCATCCGCCTCGCGCTGACGACAGCGAGCGCGGAGATGAGGAACCCCCCCGCGGAGATGAAAGCCGCCCGAATCATGAGATTCAGCCCCGTCACGGCCATCTCCAGCTCCTCGGCGACGTCGAACGAACGCTCGATCTCGTAAGCCTTGACCTTGAACAACCACCGGATGAGCGCGACGAAGCAGAGAGCCAGGGCGAAATCGACCGCGGCCAGGAGCCAGATGCCGGCGCTGCGACGCCCGATCTCAGGCGCTTCTGCGAAACCCTGGAATGAGGCCTCCTGCGCAGCAGGGGTCCGGGAAGAGACGCGGACCGGAGGAGCTTCTCCCGGAAGCGGCGTGGCGGCGTGCCGGGGCGGGGCGAGACGCTGGCCGGCCGGATGCGCCCCGGCCGATTCGAGCGTCGGATGGGAGGAGGGAGACGCGGGCGCCTCCGCCGAGCCGAGCGGGCCCTTGGCCTCGGGTCGGGCCGCAGGCTCCTCGGCGGAGCCGGGCTTGCGGCGGTAGACGATGCGGGGAACCTGCGAAGCCGCATCGTCCCGGCGTGTCGGATCGGCCATGAGCGCTAGAAGAGGCTTCCCTGCGGCGGTTGCAGGGCAAAGGGCTGGAGCTGAGGGTAGGCAGCCAGCAGCTCGGCGGGGGCTTTCACAGGCTCGTCCTGGAGCATCGCGCGGATCATCAACGCGTTGACGACGGCCTTCCCCCGGAAGTGGTTGTTGGCGATCACGTGGAGTTCTTCCGCTTTCTCGACCATGCGCTGGAAGGCGGTGAGCCAGGGCTCGAGCTCCGCTGGAGTGTAAAGGTAATCGTATCGCGCGTCACGCCCCTCGTCCTTTGCGAACCACGTCGGGGCGTTGCGGCCGTGAAGGCGGACATAGGCGACCGGCGCCGTGACGTGCTCGGTGGGCCGGAGCGTCGCGCCTCCCCCGGTGCCGAGCCGCGGCTGATCGACATCGCAGAAGGCGACCCCTTTCGCGGAGAGCCACTCGAGTGTGGCGGCGTCCGCCCAGTCCCTCCGGCGCAGCTCCACCACGAGCCGGTAATCGGAGAAACGATCGATCAGGGACGCGAGGTACTCGCGGCCTTCTTCGGCCGGCCGGAACGAGTGAGGGAACTGAACCAGGACGCAGGAGAGCTTGCCCGCCTCCGCCAGGGGGGCCAGCCCGTCGCGCCACGCCTGCTCCTCGGTGTGATGTGGCTCGCCGCGGTCATGAGTGAATCCTCTCCAGAGCTTGGCGGTGAAGACGAACCGCGCGTTGCCAGCGACACGGGCCAGCCAGGAGGCCGCCATGCCGCGCTCTGCCGGCCGGTAGAAGGTGCTGTTGATCTCGATCACGTCGAACAGCCCCGAGAGAAACCGCAGCGGATCGAACCCGCGCGGCCGCGGGGAAGGGTAGACGAGCCCTTCCCAGTCCGGATACGACCAGCCGGCGGTGCCGACCCGGATCAGTCCCTCCCTCCGCAGTGCCATCTCGGTCCAGTCCGCAACGGCAGCGTCACTTGCGCAGCAGCCACAGGACGAGGCTGATCAGGCCGCTGAGGACCAGACAGGTGACGATCGGAAAGTAGAAGGTGAAGCTGCCGTGCCTCCAGACGATGTCGCCCGGAAGCTTGCCCACGTGCGGCACGCGGCCCGCCAGCATGAGGAAGGCGCCCAGGACGAGCAGGACCGCCCCCAGTCCCATCAGCATCCGCCCCACGTGCGGTAGTCCTTCGAAGCCGTCCATCGTCGCGATTCTAGACCACATCAGGATGAATCAGCATGTGTTCGTTCGAATCAGATCGCTGAAGGAGAGCCGTGGCGGACAAGCGCATGAAATCCGTTTCGCCTCTTCCATCGGGGGATGTCAGGATAACATGCGTCGGGATCGCTTGAAGCCACGATGCGCGGGGGAGTAACCTTTGCGATGGCGGCTTTCGAGGTTGTCGGAGAGATCGACGCGATCGAAGTGATCGCCTCGGGACGCAAACTCCGACAGAAGAAGGAGCTACACAGACAATATGGCAAAGGTCGCTGGCGTAAGCTCAGGGGCATCGCGCTCGTCAGGATCCCGGGAGGCGAGGTCCGTAAAGCGGAGGTCCATTGGTACGAGGCCCACGGCATCGGTCGGAGGCGGATCAAGATCAAGCGCTTCATCGACTAGCNNNTACCCCTCCAAGCTGTTCCTTCCTCTCCACCCATCCTCGTCCCTTCGCGCTGCGCTGGAACGCCGGAAGCCGTCGGGAGTCTGACACCCGCATCAATCGGACGGCGAATCGCCATCGCAGGTCATGGTCTGTGCAGGAGGAGTACACTGCCGCGGAAACGCCGGACGGAGGAGCCGCCGGGTCGAGGAAACACCGACCTGGAGGAGACGGGCGCAAGGATGGACCGGACGATGAAGACGGCGCGCCGACGGATAGTGTCGCCGGCTCCTGCCGGGGCCCCCAGCGGGCTCGACGCGATCTTCCGCCCGAGGTCCGTCGCCGTCATCGGCGCGTCCCGGCAGAAGGCGACGATCGGCCGCGAGGTCATCCACAACCTGCTGGATTTCGAGTTCAACGGGAAGGTTTTTCCCGTCAATCCCAAGGCGCCTGTCATTCACTCGATGAAGTGCTACTCCTCGGTCCTCGACATCCCCGACGAGGTGGACCTGGCGGTCATCGTCGTGCCGCGGCAGACCGTGCTGCGCGTCGTGGAGGAGTGCAGGCGCAAGGGCGGGCGCGGGCTGATCGTGATCACGGCCGGCTTCCGCGAGGCGGGCAGGGAAGGGAAGGCGCTCGAGGGGAGGCTGCGCGAGCTGGTGCGCCGCGCAGGGATGAGGATGGTCGGACCCAACTGCATGGGCGTGATCAACACGGCTCCGGGGGTGCGGTTGAACGCCTCCTTCGCCGCCGCCAGGCCCGAGCGCGGATCGGCGGCGTTCCTGTCCCAGAGCGGCGCGCTGGGAGAAGCGATCCTGGCCAACGCCAAGGAGCTGGGTCTCGGCATCTCGATGTTCGTCAGCATGGGGAACAAGACCGACGTATCCGGCAACGACCTGCTCGAGTACTGGGAGGACGATCCGGACGTTCGCGTGATCCTGATGTACCTGGAGTCCTTCGGCAACCCCCGCCGATTCACCGAGATCGCCCGCAGGATCACGCGCAAGAAGCCGATCGTTACGGTGAAGGCGGGCCGCACGCCCGCCGGGGCGCGCGCGGCCGTCTCCCACACCGGCTCCATCGTTGGCCTCGACGTCGCCACCGAGTCGCTGCTGGAACAATGCGGCGTGATCCGCGTCTCGACGATGGAGGAGATGTTCACTCTCGCTCCCGCCTTCTCCCTCCAGCCGGTCCCCGCGGGCCCGCGGGTGGCCATCGTGACCAACGCGGGCGGGCCGGGCATCCTTGCCACCGACGCGGCCGTCAACCTCGGC
>QHYA01000056.1 GCA_003223995.1 Acidobacteriota bacterium
ATTCATCCGGAACTCCCCCACCGGCGCACTTGCCATGAAGGTGGTCGGCCTCCTTCAGTCCTGTAGAAGGGCCCGGAGGTGGGACTCGACGCTGAGGGGCATCGCCACCGGATGGTAGCCCCCCTCGAGCAGCGAGATCACCCCGACGGCCGATGATTCCTCGGCGATCCTGCGGACGATCCGCGTCATCTCGCCGTACATCCCTTCCGTGAGCTGGATCTCGCCGAGGGGATCGTCCCGGTGGGCGTCGAATCCGGCCGAGACGAGCACCGCCTCGGGGCGGAAAGCAAGAGCCGCTGGCAGCAGGACTTGCTCGAAAGCCCGGCGGTATTCGGCGTCCCCCGACCCCGCCCGCATCGGCACGTTCAAGGTCGCCCCCACTCCCGCTCCCTCCCCCTTCTCGCTTGCGGCGCCCGTCCCCGGATAGTGCGGATACTGATGGGTGCTGAAATAGAAGACATCGGCGTCCTTCTCGAAAGCATGCTGCGACCCGTTTCCATGATGGACGTCCCAGTCCACGATCAGGATGCGCCGCAGCCCGTGCCTTTTCTGGAGGTAGCGCGCCGCGATGGCAGCGTTGTTGAAGAGGCAGAAGCCCATTGCCAGAGCGTGCTCGGCGTGGTGACCCGGTGGGCGCATGGCGGCGAAGCCGGCCGAGGCCTTTCCCGACACGACCGCGTCGCACAGCTTCAGGGCCGCCCCGGCTGCATGGAGCGCCGCCCCATAGGAGCCAGGGCTGATCTCCGTGTCCATGGAATCGATGACCGGCTCCGACCGGAGGCAGGTCTGCTCCACGCGCCGGATGTATGCGGGCTCGTGCACCAGCTCGATCCATTCCGGGCCGGCTGGCTGGGCCTGGATCGGGATAAGCTGCTCGAGCAACCCGCACCGCCGCAGGTGCGCGAGGATCAGCTCCACGCGCTCGGGGCGCTCCGGGTGGTGGGGGCCTGTCAGGTGCTTCGGGCTCTCTTCGTCCGCGGTGGCCAGAGCGACGCGTCGCATCGTGACAGAGCGATGCGCGAGGCGGGAGTTAGGAAGCTCCCTTGCTGGAGCCGAGACCAGTGAAGGTGTTCTGGATCTTGACGTCCGGCGGCAGGTCGATCCGGTAGGTCGCCTCGTCGATGACCCCGTTGACCTGGGTGTCATCGAACGCGAGCGTCGTCTTGTCGCCGTCCTTCTCGAAGTACTGCATGCGCAGCGGCAGAAAGCTCTTGCTGTCGATCCAGAACCGCACTTCCTCGATGCGCTTCCTGATCATCCGCCTCCGCGGGGAAAGGACCAGCTCGTAGATCCCTTGCCGGGGGCCGGGCTCGGACAGAGAAAGCTCGTAGTATTTCTTCAGGTCCTCCGAGACCTGCCCGATGCCGAAGACCTTGAGCAAGCGGCTCTGGTAGCGGCTGATGTCCAGCTTCTCGGCCCGCTTCTCTTCCGGATAGTAGGCGAGCAGCTCGTCGCGGCTGATCAGGAACGCCTTCGGCGTCGGGTCGGTGTACTCCCAGAGAACGTCATTGGGCCGGGTATAGTAGAACTTTCCCTTCGACACGACCGGATCTCTCAGGAGCCTCAGCTCCTTGGTCTCGGTGAAATTCGCCGTCATCGTGCGGACCTGGGCCTGGACCTCGTCGAAGCGTTTGAGGATCTCATCGAGAGTCCTCGCACGGCTGGTCCCTTCGCCTTGCGGGGCAGACGCGGCCCCATGGCGCGCGGCAGCGCTCGCCGCCGGGGCGATCCAGAGGGCCGCCAGCAGAAGGCCTGCGGCCGCGCGCTTCATTCTCTTGGTCAACAAGGATCGCACCGATCGCACGTCAATCTCCCCTCGCGGAGAAAAAACCCTGGCAGTCTAACACATCCCGGAAATCCCGCCAGAAGGAAACGGCGCGGAACAGGCGGAGGTCCGTTCAAGAGGATATCGGCGCGAACAGGTTGAGGGCCACCTTGGATTCCGCCTCCAGGATGCGGCGGCGGACGTCGTCCCGGATCTCCTCCCATCGGCTCCTGGGAATCGAGAGGAAGGCCTGCACGACCTTGGGGTCGAACTGTGTTCCGGAGTAATCGATGATCTCCTGCCGCGCCACCTCGTAAGGAAGCCCCGTCCGGTAGGGCCGGGTCGATGTCATGGCGTCGAAAGTGTCGGCGACGGCGAAGACCCGCGCCCCCAGAGGGATCCTCTCCCCCTTGAGGCCCCGCGGATAGCCGCTGCCGTCGAACTTCTCCTGATGGCAGACGACGATCTCCCTCGCCGGCTCGAGGAACTTGATCCCGGCCAGCATGTTGTATCCGAGCTCCGGGTGGCGCTTCATGACTTCCCATTCGGAAGAGTCGAGCTTGCCCGGCTTGCGCAGGATCGCGTCCGGGATGCCGATCTTGCCGATATCGTGGAGCAACGCCCCGCGCCGGATTTCCGTCAGCTCAGGCTCCCGGACATCCATCCTCACCGCGATCTCCACCGTGTACTCGACCACCCTGAGGGAGTGCCCCTGGGTCTCCGTGTCTCTCATGTCGAGCGCCTGCATGAGAGCCTCCAGGGTCGCCTGGTAGGTATCCTGGATCTCCTGGCAGGCGGTCCGCAGCTCCCTGGTGCGTTCGGCGACCCTCATCTCGAGCTGCTGCTGGTAGGAGCGGTTCTCCTGAATCAGACGCCTCTTTTCCCAGGTGCGCTCGACGATGATCTTGACCTCCTCGAGATTGAACGGTTTGGTGAGGTAATCGCTGGCGCCCAGTCGGATAGCCTGGATCGCCGTCGAGACGTCCACGACGCCCGTCACCATCACCACGTCGATGTCCGGATTGTGCGACTTGATGGCCCGAAGCAGCTCGACTCCCGTCTGCCCCGGCATCTCGATGTCCGACAGGACAAGGTCGATCCTTCCCTGGCGGGCCTTCGTGAGGGCCTCGGCCCCGTTGGAAGCGGCCGCGCACCGATAGCCGGCGCTCTCGAGACCCTCCACCAGGATCTCGCGGGCAGCTCTATCGTCGTCAACGACAAGAATCCTGGGAAGGATCACGCGAGAATCCCTCCACCCTCCGTCGGGGGGGCCCGCCGGAGGAGGAAATGCGCGGATGCAAAATATAGCTCCAGAGGCGGAGGGCGCCACCGGCCCGCCGCCCCTACTTCGCTTCCAGCCAGTTGTCCCCTTCCTTGATCTCCACATGGAGAGGGACATTCAGCTCGTGGACGTTCTCCATCTCGTGGCGAAGCAGCTCGCGGAGGGCCGGCACCTCTTCGGGCGGGGTTTCCAGGACAAGCTCATCGTGGACCTGGATCAGCATGCGGGCCGCGCGCCCCTCTCTTCCGAGCCTTCCGTGGAGGCTGGCCATCGCCATCTTGATGAGGTCGGCGGCGGTGCCCTGGATCGTCATGTTGACCGCGGCCCGCAGGGCCTGCTGCCGGATGTTGAAGTTGGACGACTTGACCTCGGGGAACCGCCGGAGTCTGCCGAACAGCGTTCGCGTCTCGCCGGTTTTCTCCGCCCGCGCCATCGTCTCGTCGATGTAGCGGCGCACGGAGCTGTAGCGGTTGAAATAGGCGCTGATGAAGCGCCGCGCCTCTTCCCGCGGGATCCCGAGCTCCCGGGAGAGACGGAAGTCGCCCATGCCGTAGACGATGCCGAAGTTCACGGTCTTGGCCGCCCGCCGCTGGTCCGCGGTCACCTCCTCGTAGGGCACGCCAAAGATCCTGGCGGCCGTGCTGCGATGGATGTCCTCTCCGGAGAGGAAGGCCTCGCGGAAAGCCTCGTCGCCGGACATGTGCGCCAGCACCCTCAGCTCGATCTGCGAGTAGTCCGCGCAGACCAGCCTCCATCCCTCCTCGGGAAGGAAGGCCCGCCGGATCCGCCGCCCCAGCTCGGTCCTGATCGGCACGTTCTGCAGGTTGGGGTCCGAGGAGGAGAGTCTCCCGCTCGCCGCCCCGGTCTGATTGAAGGAGGCATGGACCCGGCCCGTGGCGGGATTCACGAGGCGTGGCAAGGCGTCCGCGTACGTGCCGCGCAGCTTCGAGACCATGCGGTAGTCGCGGATCTTCGCCGGCAGCGCGTGCAGGTCGGCCAGAGCTTCCAGGTCCTCGTCCCTCGTGGAGAAGGCGCGCGTCTTGACCGTCCGCCCCACGGGCTTCAGGCCGATCTCCTCGAAGAGAACTTTCCGGAGCTGGATCGGCGAATCGAGATTGAAGGGGTGACCGGCGATGGCGTAAGCCTCCTGGGAGATCCTCTCCATCTCCCGCTCCAGGTCGCTGGAGAAGTTCCTGAGATAGGCGATGTCGATGCGGACCCCGACCCTCTCCATCTCTTCGAGAACCTCGATCAGCGGCATCTCGATCGTCTCGAGCAGCTCCAGCAGGTTCTCCTGGCGCAATCGCTCCCGCAGGACCGGCTCGAGCCGGCCGGTCGCGTCCGTCAGAGCGCTGGAGAAACGGGCCGCCCGCTCGATTTCGCCCCCTCCTTCCTCTCCCTCCTGCACTGGCTCCGCCGCAGGGGCTCCCTCCTCCCCGAGGTAGTCCCGCGCCAGCGCCTCGAGCTGATAGGAGCGGCGGTCGGGTTCCAGGAGATAGGAGGCGACCATGGTGTCGAAGGAAAGCCCCGCGACCTGCATCCCTGCCCCGCGCAGCGCGCTCAGCTCGCGCTTGAGGTTGTGTCCGATCTTCCGGACCCGGGGATCGGCCAGCAGCGGCGCCAGCGCCTCGGCCACCGCGCGCCACGAGGGCTGGCCTGGCGCGCCGAAAAGGGAATGGTCCAGAGGGATGTAGACCGCCTCGTGCGGGTGCCCCGACAGAGAGATCCCGACGATGCCTGCCTGCCGGAGATCGATTGACGCCGCAGCCGGGAGCGAGGAGGCCGGGGAGCCCGCGGCGGTCTCGACGCGCAGGCAGACCTGCCCCGCTTCCGCAGCCTCGCGGACGAATCCCGAGATCTCCGTTGCTCGGGAGAGGACCCGGTACCGGACTGGCGGAGCCGCCGGCCGCTCCACGCTGGAAACCTCGGGACCTCCGGCGTACTTCTCCAGCATCGAACGGAATTCCAGCCGCGTGAAGATCTCCCTCGCCAGGGTCCTGTCCGGCTCGGAGACCGTCAATGCTTCCAGGTCGACCTGGATCGGAGCATCCGTGCGGATCCGGGCCAGCTCGCGCGACAGCCGGGCTCTGTCGGCGTACTGCTCGAGCGCCGCCCGTTGGACTTTCCTGGGGATCTCGCCAGCGCGGGCGATGAGCTTCTCCAGCGAGCCGAACTGCCGCACGAGCTCCTTCGCCCCCTTCTCTCCGATACCGGGCACTCCCGGGATGTTGTCCGTCGTGTCACCCATCAACGCCAACACGTCGGGCACCTGCTCGGGGCGAACGCCGAACTCCTTTTCCACGATCTCGGCGTCCATGACGAGGTTGTCCTTGTGCGGATTGAGGATCCGCACGCCGTCCCCGACGAGCTGGAACAGGTCCTTGTCGGCCGTGACGATCATGACGGGCAGGTTCATCTCGGAGGCCTGAAGGGCCAGCGTTCCGATGATGTCGTCCGCCTCGTAGCCCGGCAGCTCCAGAATCGGAAAACCGAAGGCTTCGCAGATCTTCCGGCACCAGGGGAACTGCTCCAGAAGCTCCGGCGGAACCTCCGGCCTCGTCGCCTTGTAACCTGCCATTGCCGCGGCCGCCTCGGGGTGCTGCTCGACGTACCGGTCGTACTCGCCGTGACGGAGGGTTGGCCCTTCGGGATCGAAGGCCACTCCGAGGTAGCGGGGAGAATGGCTCTGGAGGATCGACAGGAGAATCCTCGTGAAGATGTAAGTCGCCTTCGTCGGGGTCCCGTCGCGGGCGCGCATCTCCGGAACTCCGCGCGCGTGGAAGGCACGGAAGATGTTGTAAGTGCCGTCCACCAGGTACAGGGTGTCTCCCTCTGCCATCGTTGTGTGAGGTCAGTCTACACCATCCCGGCCGTCCTACCTTGTTGATGACGCGTGAGGCTCGCGCCAGTTCCCCCGCTCTTCTGGACTCGACCTCGCTCCATATGTATGTTGAGACCGTCACGTCGGAACGAGGCTTTACGCGAGAACGAGGAACCGCATCATGAGCACCGCAGAAGATTCCAATCGTCGTACTGGCGCCTCCGGCAGTGCTCCCGACCTGGAAATTCGCGCCGGCCTCGAGCGCGAGTACGCGGACATCTTCACGCCCGAGGCCCGGGCGGCTCTTGCCGCACT
>QHYA01000057.1 GCA_003223995.1 Acidobacteriota bacterium
CACGCGGCCGGTCCACCTCGAAGACCTCTGCTTGCCGAGGAGTACGCACTGGGCGATCAAACGCAGGTGCGAAAGATCCTAGCATGGACCCGTCCGGCGGCCGTCCGGACGGTCTCGGATGTCTCGGATACACTGGGGGCTGGATGCTTCTCGCAGAGATCGCAAGCACCTCCGCCGCCGTCGCCGCAACCCGCAGCCGCCTCGAGAAAGTCGATCTTCTCATGGCGGCGCTGCGCCGGTTCGCGCCGGAGGAGATCGAGGTGGGCTCGGGCTACCTCGCCGGCGTTCCTAGACAGGGGCGGATGGGACTGGGCTGGGAGACGCTGCGCGATGCCCGGGGGCATGGTCGCGCCTCCACTCCCACGCTTGCTCTCCTGGAGGTGGACGCCGCCTTCGAGCGCATCGCCCGGACGGCGGGCAAGGGCTCGGCTGCGGAGCGGCGGAAGCTGCTCGCGGAATTGATGTCGAGGGCCACGGCGGCGGAGCAGGAGTTCCTCATCCGGCTGATCCTGGGTGAACTGCGGCAGGGCGCTCTGGAAGGGCTCGTGGTCGAGGCGATCGCCCGGGCGGCAGGGGTTCCCGCTTCGGACATCCGGCGTGCGGTCATGCTCGCGGGAGGTCCGGCCGCGGTTGCTCGCGCGGCCCTCGTCGAGGGGCCCGCGGGGCTCGCACGCTTCCGCCTGGAGCTGGGAAAGCCGGTCAAGCCGATGCTCGCGCAGCCGGCCGGGGATGTGGACGAGGCCCTGGCCGCCCTCGGCGAGGCGGTGCTCGAGTACAAACTCGACGGGGCGCGCGTGCAGGTCCACAAATCCGGCGACGACATCCGCGTTTTTTCCCGCCGCCTGAACGATGTGACGGCCGGCGTGCCAGAGGTCATGGAAGCAGTGCGGGCGCTTCCAGCGCGGCAGGCGATCCTCGATGGCGAGGCGATCGCGCTGCGGGAGGACGGCCGCCCGCAGCCGTTCCAGGTCACGATGAGCCGGTTCGGGCGCAAGCTCGATGTGGCGGCGGCGCGGCAGACCCTCCCTCTGAGCGTCTTCTTCTTCGACTGCCTGCACCTGGACAGCCAGGACCTGATCGACCGGCCCGCCAGGGAGAGAATCCGCCTGCTCGCGGAGGAGCTGCCTTCGGGTCTGCTCGTTCCGAGGCTGGTGACCTCGGAGCTCGAAGCGGCGGAGGAGTTCCTGAGAGGCTCCCTCGATCGCGGGCACGAAGGGTTGATGGCCAAGGCCCTCGATGCCCCGTACGAGGCCGGCAACCGAGGGTCGAGCTGGCTCAAGGTCAAGATGGCCCACACGCTGGACCTCGTGATCATCGCTGCGGAGTGGGGCAGCGGGAGGCGCGAGGGCTGGCTGAGCAACCTGCATCTCGGCGCCCGGGACCCGCGAACGGGCGGCTACATCATGCTGGGGAAGACCTTCAAGGGACTCACCGACGCGATGCTCGAATGGCAGACGGGGAAGCTCCGAGAGCTGGAGACCCACAGGCAGGGATACGTCGTGCACGTCCGCCCCGAGCTGGTCACCGAGATCGCCTTCAACGACATCCAGGCCAGCCCGCACTATCCGGCCGGACTGGCGCTGCGCTTCGCCCGGGTGAAGAGATACCGGCAGGACAAGACGCCCGCCGAGGCCGACACGATAGACACGGTGCGGCAGATCTACCAGCGGCAGTCCGGCTCGCTGGAGGGCCCCAGCGATGCGGTCACAGGCTCCGGGGAGCCATGATCTGGGAGCAGAAGGCGTCGCGGATGCGGGCCGGGTCCAGTTCGCATGGAAGGAGTGGCAGAAGAAGGCGGGTATTGACGATCCTGAGGACGAACCTAGATTTGATCACGTACACACCAGGGAGATCTGTGTCTTCGTCATCGATCCCGCTGTCGGTCGGCCGCTATGTGCTGAAGGACACCATCGGCCGCGGGTCCATGGGGGAAGTATGGCTCGCCCAGGACCCGCAGATCGACAGGCCGGTCGCCGTCAAGCTTCTCCACGTCCCCGATGGCCTGAGTCCCGCCCAGCGTGAGGAATGGGAGCAGCGATTCCTCCGCGAGGCGCGCGCGGCCGGCAGGCTTTCCCACCCCGGCATCGTGGCGGTGTACGATGTCGGCAAGACCGATGACCGCCGACCCTTCATCGTGATGGAGCTGGTCCGGGGACGCGGCCTCGACAGGGTGCTGCAGGAGGGGCCCACACCGACCGAGCGTGAGGCGCTCGAGTGGGCAGCCCAGGTGGCCGAGGCACTGGACTCGGCCCACCGGAAGGGGATCGTCCACCGCGATGTGAAGCCCGCGAATATCCTGGTCGACGAGGAAGGCCGGGCCCGGATCGCGGATTTCGGCATCGCTCGCCTCTCCGAATCCGAGCTCACCAGAGAGGGTTCCTTCCTCGGCTCCCCCGCCTTCGCCTCCCCAGAACAGGTCCGCGGGCTTCCGGTGGACGGCCGGTCGGACATTTTTTCGCTGGGGGCCGTGCTCTACACCCTGCTCACGGGTCACAAGCCCTTTCCGGGAGAAGACCTTGCGACCCTTGTCTACCAGATCTGTCACCTCGAGCCAACGGCGCCGCGCCGGCTCTCTCCCGTGCTATCTCCCGCATCCGAAGCGGTCGTCCGAAAGGCCATGGCCAAGGAGCCGGACGGACGTCACCGCAGCGGGCTCGAGCTGGCGGAGGAGCTGCGCGCGGCGGGGGCTTTCGAGCCGGCGCCTGTCGGAGCGTTCGGCTTCGAGCGGACCATCCGGGCTGATCGAACACCCTCCGATCCGAGGGAGCCTAGGCCGGCGGACGCGGATTTCGAGCGCCGCGCGGCGGCAGTAGGTTCCGCCGCGGCGGTCCTCCTTACCCGGGCCACCGTGGCCGCCAAGAGAGCTCTTGCGCAGAAGCTGATACGTGTCGCTGCCGCGACATGGCCCGTTGTCAGGCGGGCGACCGGTTCCGGTGTGTGCTCCTTCAATCGGTCGCTGCGCAGAGCCGCAGATCTGTGGATCAGCGGCTGGCGATCGGGACCGCCAGCCCGGGTGGCGATGACACTTGTGCCAGCGATCCTTATCGGAGCGATCGCACTGGGAGGCTACGAGGTGGGCGGCTACAGGATCGCGACTCGGGCAAGCGAGCAGGACCAAAGCAACGAGATGTTCCCCTCTTCGAGCATGGCTGGCGTGAAACCTCACGGTGGCGCCCTCATCCCGCCGGGATCGGAGCCCCCTTTCTCCGGGCTGCTGTCCAGGTTGACCGGGACCGGCCCGACGAAGGCATCTGTCGTACGCGTGCGGGTCACCCATGGTTTGTCGGACGGCGAGCTGACGGTCTGGTCGGACGAGCGAAAAGTGCTGAGCGAGGACCTCGAAGCTCCTGAGAAGGCCCTGAACCTATTCGGCCGGAAGCTCTTCTCCTACCGGCGCGCGAACGCCGAATGGTTCGTGCGCCTTCCGGAGGGAAAACACACGTTGCGTGTGCGCGTGAGGAGTCGCGAGCGCGGCCTGGAACTGACCCGGGAGCTCTCGAATCGGCTTGAGACGGACGGGCATTACAAGCTGGACGTTTCGGTGAAATCCTGGCCGAGCCCGAAACTCGACCTGGACTGGACGAGCGATTCTACTAATAACACGGAGGGATCATGAGCAAGACAAAGGCGCCCACTGAAGGAACCCTGATCGACGAAGACCTGCACGCCGACAGGCTGAAATCTGGGATCGTCCCGCAAGACACGCGAGTGTACTTGAGGGTGGTTCGCGGACCGGACAAGGACAGAGCCTTCGACCTCTCCTCTGGAGGCTGCTACATCATCGGGCGCCAGGCCGGCGACATCCCGCTCTCGGACACCAAGGTCTCCCATCGCCACGCGGAGATCAAGATCCTCGGGCCGGAGGCCCATTTCATCATCGACCTGGCGAGCACCAACGGGACGTTTCTCAATGGCGCCCGCGTCGAGCGGCGGAAAATCGTCCACGGCGACGAGCTCCGGTTAGGCGACACGGTCATGCGGTTCTCGGTTCTCGAGGGAACAGTCCCCCTCTCGCCCGTGTAGAGAAGCTGCCAGGAGGCGACGCATGCCCGTCTCGCACTCCCTTCGCCGCGAAAGAGCGCTCGCCGGAGGAATCCAGAGACGATGCTCGACAAGCCTACTTGCCCAACATACGCTTCACGAGCTCCCGAGCCCTTTCGATGTCCGCGTCTGATGGGGATGAGAGAAGTGCCGTGCTGCCGTAAGTACCGGGTTTCCCCTCAACAGGCACCACCGCCGCCAGGTATTTCGACCCGATTGGCGAAGCATGTGGTCCTGTGGTGTTTGGAGTTGTTATCAGCCTGAACTTCCCCAGTGGAGTCGGCTCCTCCCCTCGGGCTTTCATACCGAGGAGATCGACCACTCGAACGGAGCAAGTGCAGAACGTTTGCTCTTTCGGTCCCTCGCACGAGGGTTCGGAAGCGATTTCGACCACGGCTACGACCCACCGGTCAGGCGATCGCGCCACGGCCCCATTGAGAAGCCACTCGACCGCATACGTGTCAGGGGGAAGAGGAGGTCTCTGGATCATCCCCTGCTCCTCTGCCAGCGCGGTCAACTGAAACACGACCGAACACCCAAGTAGGAGCAGCCCGAGAGCTGTTTTCCGGCCTCGTATCATAGGATTTCTCACTAAGTATAGGAAACGCCCTCTATCATTTGTCCATACCTGTAAACCTTATTACATCGGGGGAGGATTGTCGAGATAAGACTCACTCCCCTTCCTGTGATGCCAAGGCTCCCAGAACGAGGACTGTCTCGGCCTCCGCCGTCTTGCCCTTCTGGCGAGACAGCCACATCTTGTACCCCGAGGATCCGCTCAAGCTTGCTCGGTTCCGAACGGGGGTCGAGGTGACGTCCGCGGACACCGATACGGAGAGAGAGAAAGACATGCAACTCGCCAGGGACCGGTCCCAGCGCCAGTGGCGCGAATCCCACACATAGCGCCTATGGTGACTCGCACCAATCCGTTGCGCCACGGGTCCCCTTCGGAACCTCCGCGTGACCGAATGACCAGAGTCGGCGACCGACTCAGAACGGAGCGTGAACGTCGCGGCATCCTGCTCGAGCAGGTGTCCGAGTCGACCAAGATCCGGAAACAGTATCTGGAAGCGGTCGAGCGGCAAGATTGGGATGCCCTTCCTGGACCGGTGTTCACGCGGGGTTACGTCCACACCTACGCGCAATACCTCGGCATGGACCCCAAGTACATGATGAACGCGTACGAGCGGGAACTGCGGATCTTACGCGCCAAGGATCCCTCCGCGAGCGCACCGACCGAGGGCGATCTCACGAAGGCCATCCTCGAGAGGCTCGCAAGGACCGAGGGCTTGGAACTTGCTCGCTCCTGGTCGAGGAACACGTGGATCGGGCTCTGCCTCGTCGGAGCCTGTGCCGGAGCGGTCGCCGTGTGGATTGTCTTCAAGCCCCTTGGCACCGGTTCTGACGAGAGGACCGCGACCGAGACGCGGGTGCCTACGAAGCTCAAATCGACCGTTGCGCCTCCTGGACCGGACGCGGTCCTCGGGGGCAACGCATCAAGAGTGATTCACCCAAGCGGGAGAGGGGTGCCCCAAGCGCCTGCTGCCGACGTGAGCGACGACAGGAAGGCGCTCAGCGGTCCCGGGAATGCGCAGTTGCGGGAGCAGCCGCAGGCAGCGGCGCGAGAGGTCTCTGCGACAGCGCCAGCCTCCCGCGGGGTGGACCTGCCTGGCACGGAAAGCCTCTCAGGTGACGGCCGCCTGAAGGTCTCAGAGTGTGGGGCGGGGACGGACGTCGTAGACCTTCAGCTCGTGGGTCGAGCCGACCGCTTCGCGGAAGGAACGGTCGTGTGGTTCTGGACGCGGGTGATCGACGGACGCCGCGGCGACACGATCCGGCATGTCTGGCTTCACGATGGCCAGGTGATTGGCGTAGCCAAACTGAAGATCGGCGGACCGCAGTGGCGCACCAGGAGTCGACGGCGGTTGACGGCGGGATCATTGGGTGCTTGGACCGTCGAGGCCCGCGATCCCGAGGAGCGAGTGCTTGCTAGCGTGGGGTTCACCTGCTTGCTCGGGGAAGAGGGCACGCGGCAAGACCTCCCGAACCGAGCCCGGCTCGATCCGGCGCGGGAAAGGAGAGGACATGGAGCCGCGCCGTTCCCCGCATTCCCTTGTGTGGTCAAGTCATGTCGTGACACGGCTCTTTGTCGTGTGGGCGGTGGCGGTCACCCTCTGCAGTCCTGCCGTCCGAGCTCAGGTCGTCCGCCAGCTCACCGACGTGAAGTCGGGCTGGTTCGGCTTCCCCACGCTGGATGACGCGGGGACCGAGGTCTGGGTGAATACCAACACCAATCAGTTCGGAACCAACCCGGGCTTTCGCTTCCAGATCGGCCAGTGGGACGCGGTGGCCGGCACGGGGCAGCTTCTCACGAGCTTCTCACAGGGGGTGGCCGAAACGGGCTACGAGTCCGTATCGGTAAGCGACGACGGGCAGTGGATCGCGTTCATCTCCAATGGCGACCTGTCGGGGCAGAATCACGACCGCAGCTACGAGGTCTTCGTGATGCGGGCGGACGGGACCCAGCTTACCCAACTCTCGAACGATCCGGCCGTCAACGGAGGCAGCGTCATCGCTGTGGCGATGGCGGGCGGCGCCAGCAAGGTGGCCTTCTTCGCCAATACTAATCCTCTCGGAGGCAATCCCAACCACATTCCGCAGATCTACGTGATCAACCGCGACGGGACGGGCCTGACGCAAGTCACCCATAGTGCGACAGCGAAGGCGTACTTCCAGGGCATGGGCATCAGCGGCGACGGCCAGAGAATCACGTTCGGCTCGACCGACAACCCCACGGGGCAGAACGCGGACGGTTCCACTGAGGTGTTCGCGGTGCAGTCGGACGGAACGAACCTCCGGCAGCTCACCAACTCGGGCCAGGAGAGCACCTTCCCGGTCATCTCAGGTGACGGCACGAAGATCGCTTTCGCGTCGCTCGGGAACCTGACCGGGAACAACCCGTACAACATGCTCGAAGTCTTCGTGGTCAACTGGGACGGCACGGGCATGAGGCAGCTCACACGCTCCTCCACGAACCCGCTCGATCGGCGCTCATCCGAGTTTCCGTCCATCACCAATGACGGGGCCCTCGTCGTCTTCGATTCGAACCAGAAGCTGGGCACCTCGAACGCAGACGGCAACTTCGAGGTCTGGAAGATCAAGACGGATGGGACGGGGGGGCTCACGGTCCTCACGAGTGGAACACAGCAGCCCGGCGCCAGCCTGCCCGCGATCAGCGGCAACGGCAATCGGATCGCCTTCGCCTACGGCCCCGACGCCCTTGTCTCCGGCGGAAACCCGGACAAGGGGAAGGAGCTTTACGTGATGGACGCTTCCGGAGGCATTCTCCAGCAGCTCACCAACACGAACAACACACCGGTCTCCCAGGATCCCGACATCACGCCGGACGGCAGCCGGATCGTCTTCGTCTCCAATGGCAACCTGCTCGGCACGGACGCGGACCTCACCGGGGAGATCTACCGGATCGAGGCCGGCGGCACGGGTCTTGCGCAGGTCACGAATCTGAGCGGGGCGGGACCCAGCACTCCCTCCATCGCCTCGGATCGCTCGACAATCGTCTTCTCATCCAAGGCCAACCCGCTGGGGAGCAACGCGGATCTCTCGGAGGAGATCTTCCTGATCCACGCCGATGGAACCGCTCTAAAACAGCTCACCTCAAGCCCCTCTGGGGCCTCGAAACATCCGGTGATCGCAAGGAACGGCAGCGTCGTCATCTTCGACTCGACTGCGAACCTGACAGGTGGCAACGCCGACGGTTCGACGGAATCTTCAAGGTCAATCCTGACGGGACAGGACTGCTCCAACTGACCTCCGGCCCCTCCGGGCGCGACAGCGTCCAGCCCCGCGTTGACGACAGTGGAACCTGGGTTGCGTTCACGACGAACGCGAACCCTGGATGGAGGCCCGGACGAGCTCGTCGAGGAGATCTACCGGATTCGCACGGACGGGACAGGGCTCCAGCGCGTGACATCTGGCCCTGGTGGTGACGCCGTGGGGGCCGACATCTCAGGGTCGGGAGGAAGAATCTCCTATGTGTCTATACAGGATCCTCTCGGGACGAACCCGGAGCACAACGAGGAGGTCTTCAGCTACGACACGGCGACCTCCATGACCCGGCAGCTCACGTCCGCTGATGACCACAACGCTGACATCGCCCGGATCAGCAGGGACGGGGCATATCTCTATTTTTTCACGAGCGAGGAGCTTACGGAGGACGACCCCGATTATCCGGACGATCTCTACCGGGTCGAGGTGTCAACCGACACGATCCAGCGTGTCTCGGGGCTGAGGCTCAGCGCCATTCATCCCCCTTGGGGACTCACCGTTGACCAGAACGGGGCCCATGCCGCCTTCACGACCTTCGGCAACTGGACCAATTCCAATCCGGACCTGAAGGATGAGGTGTACCTCGTTGACCTGACCGCAGCTCCGGGAATTCGGGGCAGTGGCCCAGCCCCCACGACGGTCTCATGGGACGTCGAGGCAGGGCCGATTCGCTACGACGTGCTCCGAGGCAATGTCTCGAATCTGTCCCCTGGTTCTCCTGGAACCGTGAGTCTTGGCCCGGTCCTCTGCCTGGAGAACGACTCCCCGGACGCTGACACGGCCGGCTTCGCGGACACGGAGAATCCGCCGGCCGGACAGGCATTCTTTTACCTCTATCGCGGGTCGCCGGGGCTCAAGGTCGGCCCGGGCTCATATGGCAAGTCCAGCGACAGCAGCGAGCGGGTAGCGGGGGCGGGAGACTGTTCGCTATAGGGGCAAGGGTTGCGGGCGACGAACCGCGGTCGTGCCGAAGGGAGGCCCGCGTGTCGGGAAGCTGTTCATCGCCTGTCGGCTTCATGGACACGATCGGAATCCTTTGAGAAAGTTGAAGTTCATCCTTCCTGCAGGCCCCAGCGCCAGCCTCTGTGATCAGATTCGCGACGCGCGCCCTCATCGGGAACCAACCACCACCCTGTTCAAAGCGGACATTCATCCGCGCCGCGCCTGGGTTTTCTTGCTCCTCCCGATCATCGGAAGCCTCTGGCCTCGGCCTTGCAGCACAGAAACTCGGCGGTGGCTCCAGCAGGAGGGCTTCGAGTGCAGCGAAATGCGAGAGCGCTATCGAGCCGAGCGCACAAAAGATGGGACGAGACTCACAGGACGGACCGTGCGCCCAGCGATCTCTCCTCGGCCCACGAGAAGCTCGAGCGACGGATCGAGGAGCTCCGGAGCCTGAACGTGATCGGCCGCGAGCTGACCTCCGGGCTCT
>QHYA01000058.1 GCA_003223995.1 Acidobacteriota bacterium
CCGTTTCGATCTCTTCCCCGAGCCCATCGAGGTTGGGTCGGGGAAGCGCCGGCACGACGATTGAACCAACTGGAGGTCGCGGCCTTGCGCACTTCTTACGTTTTTCTTACATGCGGGTAAACTTCGTCTAACCCCCCTCCCCTTTTTTCCCCGACTTTCCAACGTCAGACGCTCCACCAACGAGGCAAGATCGCAGTGACCGGCGGCGCCGTCCTGGTCCATCGACATTGCTGTGAGTTGATTGAAACCGAAGGTGGGGTGGGAGGACTTTGTGACATCATCGTCGCTCTTTCCCACCATCCCCTTGCACCCCGACGGATCGAGGCCCGACCACGACCACAGGAGCGCGCCGGCAGCTTCCGGCAGGCTCCTCGCCAGCATTCTGTGGATAAGGCCGATCGGTCCCAGGCATGTTCGTGAACTGCCGCCACGTCCAGAGCGAGGACGGTCTCCCGGTTACAGCATCGGCGGTTGACATTGCGGAGATGAGCATCGATTCGACTCTCCGGGGACAAGATCGAGAGGTTTCCCGGAGCAAATCAGCTCGAGAGAATGAGGCATGCTCTTTGCTCGTTCCCGCGCATCTCCCAAACGCACCCGGAGCGGAGAGGCGCAGGGGGGAGCCGCGACTTCGCCCCGGCAAGGTCAGAGGAGCCGGAAATGACCATGCCTTCTCGATCGAACAGATGGCCGCGCACCAGGCACATCCTTTCGTTTCTGATGGTAATCCTTGCGACAGGCTCGACGGCGCTGGCCGGCTGGTCGCCTCCCGGGGGTTTCATCGAGAAAGCAACGGATACCAACGTCAGGCCGCCCCTGACACCACAGCAGATCCAGGCGCTGCTCCCGCTGCGGGGCCCATTCGTCTTCTCCGCTCCCTACCTGACGCAGGGGGTCCGGATCACGAACGCGACTGACTGCACGGGCGCGGGAGATTGCGTCATTCCGGTCGGCTACTCCTACTGGCGCAACATCAACAACCACACGGCCAGCAACACCATGCTGATCTTCCTGGGCCTCGACAGGACCCGCGGGGGAACCGGCCCGACCCTGTTCGCATACGACAAGACGACAGAGCTCGTGACGAATCGCGGGGCGCTGTTCGACGCGGGGAGCAGGTTCGCCGACGCCACGGCGGAGGGGTGGTATTTCAGCGCCACGATGCCAACGACGATCTACCTCAACGACGGCTCGAAGATGCTCCGCTACGACGTGAACACGCGGCAGTTCCAGACAGTCTATGATGCGGCCTCTCAGTTCGGCGCCGACAAGTACATCTGGCAGATGCACTCCAGCAACGACGACCGGATCCATTCGGCCACGCTGAGACAATCCTCCACCGACGAGATGCTCGGATGCCTCCTCTACAACGAGAACACCGCCCAGTTCTCCTACTTTCCCAAGAAGGGGGACTTCGACGAGTGCGCCGTGGACAAGAGCGGCCAGTGGCTCGTGATTCTGGACAACGTGGACCTCAAGTACGGCGAGGACAACCGCATCATCAACTTGCAGACCGGCGAGGAGACCCTCTTGATGGACCAGAACGGGGCCGCGGGTCACTGCGATCTCGGCTATGGCTACATGGTCAACGAGGACGACTGGGCCTCCGTGCCTGGAGCGGAGAGGGTCTGGAAGTTCGGCCAGCCGCTGGTGCCGGGGCCCGGGCAAGGGGTCATCGCTTATCAGTTCACCGACTGGAGCGTGGGCGCCGGGCACATCTCCCACGAGAACGCGCAGGCCGGGGTCGCCCCCGAGCAGCAGTACGCCTGCTACAGCGACGCCACACGCTCCAACACCCCGCGCTCGAACGAGATCGCCTGCTACCGGCTGGACAGCTCGCTCGACGTGCTGGTCGTCGCCCCGGTGATGACGGACCTCGACGCGGCCGGCGGCGGCAGCGATGACTACTCGAAGCGACCGAAGGGGAACCTCGACGTCACGGGCGATTACTTCATCTGGACAAGCAACATGTCCGCTGACCGGCTGGATGCGTTCCTCGTCAAGGTCCCCTCCCAGCTCCTGCTGAATCCGACCAGCGACTCGACTCCGCCTTCGGTTTCGATCACCTCACCGCACACCGGCGACACCGTGTCGGGCACGATCCCCGTCACCGCGACGGCGACGGACAATGTCGGGGTCGTGGGCGTCCAGTTCAAGCTGGACGGCAACAACCTCGGCGCGGAGGACATGACGGCTCCCTACGAGATCTCCTGGGACACGACGGCGGCCGCGGATGGATCCCACACTTTGACGGGCGTCGCTCGCGACGCCGCGGGCAACACCAGCGTCTCCGCCGCCGTGACCGTAACGGTGCGCAACAACGACACGACCCCTCCGGTCATCTCCGCCGTCGCCTCGTCCAACGTCACCTCGACCACGGCGAGGATCACCTGGACGACGAACGAGGGGAGCGACTCGCAGGTGGACTACGGGACGACGAGCGCGTACGGCTCTTCCTCTGCCCTGGACCCCACGCTGGTGACCTCACACTCCGAGGGGCTCTCGGGTCTCCAGCCCGGCACCCTCTACCACTACCGGGTCAAGTCGCGCGACGCCGCGGGGAACCTCGCCGTCTCGGACGATCACACCTTCATGACATCCAGCAGCCTCGACAGCGGGCGCGCCGGCCACTGGCGTCTGGACGAGACAAGCGGCTCGAGCGCTTCCGATTCCTCGGGCAACGGCAACGCCGGAACCCTTCTCAACGGTCCTGTGTGGACGGCGGGCAAGGTCGGCGGGGCGCTTTCCTTCGACGGCGTGAACGACTACCTCAGCGTTCCCCACCAAAGCAGCCTGAACGCGTATCCGCTGTCGGTGGCCTTGTGGGTGAAGACATCTTCTAGTGGCGCCACCAAGGGGATCCTGAACAAGTACCTGAACGGGTCCAAGAACGGATACATGCTCTCCATCAAGAGCGGGCGGCTGAACGCCTCGTATTTCCGCAGCGCGTCGAGCTACGTCGGGGATTCCTCCGGCGCCGGGCTGAGCGCGGGGGCCATCAACGACGGCCAGTGGCATCAGGTCGTCTTGGTGGTGGACGCCTCGGGAGGCCGGCTTTATGTCGACGACGTGCTTCAGGCGTCGAAGGGATGGGTCGGAGCCGCGGGCCCGCCGACCTCGACCCAGGACGTCCGTTTCGCCCGGCACGTCAACGGCTCCCAGCCGTACATGCAGGGGCTGCTGGACGACGTGAGGATCTACAGCCGCGCGTTGAGCACCGCGGAGATCGACGAGCTGTACCGTGGCTCGCCGTGACCGGGTATCACCGGCTGCCACGCGCAGTCTTCCAGGGCGATATCGGCGGCGGCGGAAAGAACGCGGTCATCCCTCGAACCCCCCGGATGACCGGGCTCACCGGCGCCCCGCCGAAAGCGGCGAGGATGGGGCGGGGCGATCGAACCCCCCCGCCGTCCTCGCCGCTTCCTCAACAGGAACTCGTCCCGTCTCCCAGGCGGCGCTCGCGCGCCCACCTATGAACCGGAGGAATCCCGCAACGGTGGCAGCGTTCAGCAGGCAGAAGACATAGGGGACGGTGATCAGGGGGATCCTCCTCGGAGCGCCCCGAAGCGGCAGTCCCGCCGCGGCGGCTGCGTAGAAAAGGACCTGGCCGAGAAGAACGCCGGCGAACAAGGGAGAGCGCGCCAGAGCGATGCTCGTCCCGAGAAGGACCGTGAGAAAGAGGGGGCACGCCAGCCGCAGCGCCTTGTGGGATACCGTCTGCAGCCAGAGACGGTTCCGTCGGGGATCCAGCAGCCATCTCTCGCGAGCGAACAACTGAAAGTTCCCCGCGAGGGTCCGCGACTTCCTCGCCAGCTCCTCTCCCGCCGTCGCGGCGGGACGGTCGTAGGCCCGCGCAAGAGGCTCGAGGATCACCCGATAACCCTTGCGGACGGCTCGAACGGGAATCAGCACGTCGTCGAGGACCGTATCGGGCGGGATGGGCTCGAACAGATCACGCCGGACAGCGTAGATCGCCCCCGTCGTTCCCACGGTGGAATCGACCAGGCTTTCGCTCCGCCTGATGAACTTGAGTCGGCCATCACGAAGATCTCTCCGCCGGCCAGCGCGGCGAGGTCATTGAGCGCGGCGGCCTTCCCGCGCCGGAGACGGAAGTCGAGGACGCGGACCCCTCGACCCTCGAACCCCCGCGCGTGCCTGGCGGTGCCGTCCGTGGAGCCGTCGGAGGCGACGAGTATCTCGATCCGGTGCGGAGGGTAGTCGAGGGCCAGCAGGTTCTCGATACGCCCTGCTATCCTCGGGTCCTCGTCGTGGGCCACCAGCAGCACGCTCACGGAGGGCTCGATCCTCCGGCGAAGCGGCGGTGCCGGGCGCAGCCGCGCCCAGACGCGCATCAGCGCGGGGTAGCCAAGGTACACATAGAGAAGAAGGAAGGCCGACACCCAGAACAGCAGTCGCGCGGCAACCATGGCGTTTGCTTCCTGATCGGGCGGGTCAGTGTGCTCTCACTGACGGTCCTTTACAGTGGGCCGGCCGGGCTCTTGGCTCCGAGGGTCGTTCGCGACGAAGCGGAGCGGCCCTCAGGGTGGGACGAGCAACGGACCGTCGCCCGCGCAGCAAGGAGTGAAGAGCGAGCGAGTGCGCCGAGCACGAGCGAGCGTGCCCGAGAGGGCCAAGAGCCCGTGACGGCCACGCTAGGACGGAAGCCTCGGCTCTCCCAGGGCGGAGAGGATCGCTTCCGGATCGGCGCCTGGGTCCCGCCCGTCGGTCCCCTTCCCCCGCAAAGGGCTCGACGCAGCGAGACGCCAGCCGCCGCGATCGAAAGGAACGAGGCCGGCGGAGTCGGCCGAGGAGGGAAAGAAGTTTCCCGCGGGATAGAGCCCCGCACGCCCTCCCACGATCACGTTCCCGCGGACGACGCTGCCCGGGAAGTACTGCGCGAGAGCGGGCCTTCCCGTTCCGGCGCCGGTGCCGGCAATGCCGTACTCGTTGTGCGGGGCGATGTTGTCGCGAAAGACGAAGCCCGTGTGGGCGGCCCCCTCCGCCATGATGATGCTGCCGGTCTGAAAGGCGGTGTTGTGCTCGATGATGACGTCGGCGGTTCCGTTGAGGATCTGGACGAGGATCCCCTTGCCGCCCCAGCGCGCCCCCCCGACATCGTAGAAGAGATTGCCGCTGATCAGGACACGCCGAGTCTGTTCGCTCGTCCCTCCCACGTCGTCCCGCCCGAGGATGTTGACTCCCGAGGCGGCGTGGCGAACGAGGTTGTTTGCGAAGGTCACGTCCTCGACCACCGACCAGGGAGCGCCGCCGTCCTGATTGCGGACCGTGAACAGGATGGCGAAGCCGCCCTGGGCGGCAGCCCAGTTGTTCTCGAAGAGATTCCCCTTCACGCGCACCCTGCGGGCGTTCTTCAGCTCGAAGAGGTTCTTGACCGTCCAGGCCGTTCCCTCGAAGCCGGGCTCCCCGGGCTTCCACGACAGCGGCTTCGTGAAATGGTTCCGGAGAATCTCGATGTCGGAGGGAACGAGGTCGGGAATGGCGGGATCGGCACCGCCGAACATGACGTTCTCTCCCGCCGCTTCCAGATGGCTGTTCATGATCGCGAACGGCCCGTCGCCGTTCCAGGAAGCAATAGCCTGCGAATCGGCCCCAGCCTCCTTGAAGTCGGACAGCCACGAGTCCACGACGGCCGTGTTCCGGGAGTTCATGGCGATCCCGCGCCGGGCTCCTCTTTTCGGATCGCCGTGCAGCCAGCATCGGTCGAAGACGATATGGTGCGGCAGGGCTTCGAGGGTTCTTTCGGAGGCGCCGAGCAGCACCAGGTTGACGAGAAACGCGCCTTCCTTGGGCCGGATCTCGAGTCCGACGAAGCGGTAGTGGTGCGCCCCTTCCTCCGCGACGATCACCGAATCCGACGCAGCCACGAGCTTCGGCATCGCCGGCGCGCGCGACGGGTCGATCCGAGTTCCCGGCGGCGGCAGCGCTCTTTCTGGAGCGTCCGTCTTCACCACGATCCATGCCGCCCCCGACTTGCGGGGCAGCTTGAACGGCCCCTCGAAGCTCGCCCCGGCCTGCAGCGCGATCTGGTCTCCCGGGGCCGCCGCGCGGAGGGCGGCCTTCAAATCGCCCCCAGCCGGCACGCGGATCGTGCGGCCCGCGGCGGGGCGGACCTGCACCGCTTCCACCGACTCCCGCGGCGGGGCGGGGGCCGTGCCTGAACCGGAATTCGTCCCGAGGGCCGAGCCGCCCCCACGTAATAGGCCTGTGGGCGGCTCCGCCCCCCGGGCCAGGCCGAGCGCGACAGCGAGCAACATGATGGCCAGGATCGCTCTCATCCTTCTACCCGCATCGGCTCGATGCCGCGCCCCGCCCCGGCGGGGGTGCGAGCCGCAGAGAAGGAGCGCCGAGCCATGGAAATCAGTTCGGCGGCTCGCAGTGGACAGCGTCTGGTTGCGCTCGCATGGCAGCCAGGAGGGTCTTCATGTTCACACCGGGCCGGCGGCCGCCGGTCCCCGCGTGCCTGAAGCGACTCGTATCACCCACCTCGCAGCCGCCCGGCCCGTCGGGTCCGAGTTCGCTGAAGGAACCGGGGAAGGAGTTGTGCGGTGGATACGCGGCCGCGTCTCCTCCCACAAGGAGGTTGCCGCGGAAGATGAAGCCGGGGAAGTACGCCTGGAGCGTGGGCAGACCGACGGCCGTGCCCGTCCCGGTGACGCCGAACGCGTTGTGCGGGGCCACGTTGTCTCGGAAGACGAAGTGGGTGTGCGGGGCCCCGTCGGCGGTGATCACGTTGCCCGTCTGAAACGCCGTATTGTGCTTGATCGCCAGACGATCGGTCCCGTTGATGATCTGAAACAGGGCGCCGCTGCCGTTCCACTCGGCCCCGCCGATGTCGAGGAAGAGGTTGTTGCGGATGACGATTCTCCTCGCCTGCCGGCTGGGCGCTCCCGAGTCGTCGCGCCCCAGGATGTTGACGCCGCCTCCCGCATGCCGGACGACGTTGTTCGTGAACGTGACGTCCTTCACGACCGACCACGGAGCCGTGCCGTTCTCGTTGCGGACGGTGAAGAGAATCGCGAAGCCGTTCTGAGCGTCAGCCCAGTTGTACTCGAAGAGGTTGCCCTCGATCACGACGCGGCGCGCGTTCTTCAGCTCGAAGAGGTTCTTCACCGTCCAGGCGGTCCCCGCAAAGGAGGGATCGTCCGCCTTCCAGGTGAGCGGCTTGGAGAGCTGGTTGCGCCGGATCTCGATGTCGGAGGGAACGAGCCCCGGGATCACGGGGTCCGCTCCCCCGAACAACACATTCTCGCCGGCCGCCTCCAGGAAGTCGTTGACGATTCGGAACGGCCCCGGCCCGTTCCATCCGGCGACCGCCTGCGAGTCGCCCCCGACTTCCTTGAAGTCGGACAGGTGCGAATCGACCACCGCGAGATGCCGCCCGTTCATGGCGATTCCACGCCGCGAGCCCATCAGCGGGTCGCCATGGATCCAGCAGCGGCTGAAGACGATGTGGTGCGGGAGGTCCTCGCTGGACCGTTCCAAAGATCCCAGCAGGACGAGATTGTCGAGGAACACTCCCCCAATGGGGGCGATCTCCACTCCGATGAAGTGATAACTATGGGCGCGCGGTGCCGCGACGATCACGGCGTCCGAGGCGGAGACAATCTTCGGCATCAGAGATGCGTCCGACGGGTCGACACGTGTTCCCGGGGGAGGCAGCGCCCCGTCGGGGGCGCTCGTGCGGATGGTGATCCAGCCGGAGCCGTTCTTCTCCGGCAGCGTGAAAGGCCCCTCGAAGTCCGCCCCCGCTTCGATCACGATCTGGTCGCCCGGATCCGCCGCTCCCAGCGCGGCAGCGAAGTCGCCCCCCGCCGGCACGCGGATCGTGCGTCCGGCGGAGACGGCGAGCGGCAGCTCGACCGGCGGAGGCGGTTCGGGAGCCGCGCCTGAACCGGAACTCATCCCGAGGGCCGAGCCACCGGCAGGTAATGAACCGGCGGACGGTTCCGCCCCCCGGGCCGGACCGAGCGCGACAGCGACCAGCACACCGAGAATCGCCGCGCCTCCAGCGGCGGGCATCGCCAGGGAAAGTGCCCTCATGCCGCCTCCAGCATCGGGACGAGAATCTCGGAGATCTCCTCCACGCGCCGCTCCCATCCTTCGGCCCTCATCGCCTCCACCCGGCGGCGGGCGTCCGCCTCGGTCCGGCGCGCGAGGGCCTCCTCGAGGCACGCGACGAACTCCGTTTCGCCCGCCGCGAGGTGCACGAGTCCCTCGTAGCGCGCCACCTCGGGCAGGGGCGTGGAGACGACAGGCAGGCCGGCCGCCAGGTACTCGCGCAGCTTCAGCGGGTTCGCCCGCAGCGTCAGTTCGCTCATGCGGAACGGCACGATGCCGACGTCGAAGCCGCGGCAGTACGCCGGAAGCTCGCCGTATGGCCGCGGTCCGAGGAGGTGGACGTTGGAAAGCCCTTCGAGCGGAGCGAGGTCGGTGGCGACCCGGCCGATCAGAACGATCGACCAGTCGGGCTGCGCCAGGGCGACCGACCGCACGAGCGAAAGGTCCACCCACTCCGCGATGAGCCCGAAGAAGCCGACCACGGGCCGGGGCAGGCTCGCCAGGTCGGAGGGAACGGGCGTGGCCGTGTCGAGCGCGCGGGAGAAGTGGGCGAGGTCCACGCCGTGGGGGATGAAGTAGGTGTTGGGGTTGATCCTCCTGCGCTCGGCGCGGAGCGTCTCGGAGGAGACCAAGACGAGGTCCGCGCGCCGCAGCAGCTCGTCTTCCATCCGGGAGATCGCCTCCCGCTGGACCCCCTTGAAGGCGCGGTATTCGTCCACGCAGTGGTAAACGAGCATCCGCTCGCCCAGCCGCCCGGCCAGCCGCACGATGTTGGGCAGGTAGGTCCAGAGAATCGGCCGGGACAGCCCGTGACGGCGGCAGAGCCGCCGCAGCCACCCCGCCAGCAGCGCGGCGTTGAGTCTGTCCGCCGGAGGAAATCCCGGCAGGGGGATGGCGATGGGGTTCGCCACGATGAGGTTCGGCGCCGCGCGCCGCGCGCCGGACAGGCACCTGCGGAGCTTGCTCGCCATCCGCGCGAGGTCGGCGGGGGTCGCCGAGGGACGGCGCATGCCGATCGAGCTGACCCACAGCACCCGATTTCTTCTCGAGAGGATGCTCATGATGTGGGTCTTGCTCGTCGGGTCGCTCTCCCAGTCGTGCGCGAAGCAGATGATCGATTCCCCCTCAAGCATGGATCGCCTCCGGCACGGCAGGTGCGGCGGTTTCGATCTGCGGCTCCTTGACGGCGAGCGCGTCGTCGCCGTCGAGGAAGACGCGCATCCAGAGCTCGAGGTTGATGAGCAGCCAGAGGCGCTCGCCGTGGTCCGCCACCCCGCAGCGGTGCTCGCCGGCGAGATGCGCGAGGGCCCCCGCGTCGAAAAGGCCGCGCGCGCGCACGCGCGGCGACAGCACGAACTGCTCGACGACCGGCCAGAAGCGCCCTCGCAGCCACCGGCCGACCGGCACCGGAAAACCCATCTTCCGGCGCGTGAGGATCTCCCGCGGCAGCAGGCCGCGCAGCGCCTCGCGGAGCACGGCCTTCGTCCTGA
>QHYA01000059.1 GCA_003223995.1 Acidobacteriota bacterium
CGCATGAGCCCCCCGATAAAGATCCCCCAATATACACCTGTTGGCAGTCATCGCTTCTACGAAAAAGTGGTGGCGGCCCAGGGACCGACAGATGCTCTCATCCTCCCCAAGGCTGGCCTGTTTGACACTGCACCGCAAACAGCACCCCCCGGAACAGGATCTTCAGGCAGAGCGACGCTCGGATCTCCCGAGCACCTCGGCTCCGAGACGGTGCGAGCTTGGAAATGAACCCATCGGTGTAGCCAGCAGAGGTGAGGTTGTAACGTGCCGGGGCCAGGATCAAAATCCACCGTTCCAGAAAAATCGCCCACTGTGTTACAAGAAACGAAGGATTGACAACGCACAATAAAGCTGCAACACCAACTTGGGGGCGGTCGGGGCAGAGGAGTTGGGGGGGACGGGCCGGGTTGGCAACTTTCCTGCATAGGAAGGTCTCAGGACGAGACGCCGCAGCTTGGACCGGAGGGGCCACTCCCTAGGGCGAGGCTACGCACACTTCCTGAGCCCCCTCCCGTCCACGACGAACCGGTCGGGCGGCCCGAGGGGTATCTGTAACAGTTCAAGGCGAGGTGCGCAAATGTGGCGCAAGTTCGTCTGTAATGGTTCATGGCAGGCCCCCGCGTCGAACCGGAAAGATGAATTCGCCACTGTGGTACTCGTATCTGAGTAGTTGGCCGCCCAAGTGCATTGAAGATACGAGTCGAGAGTACACGCGGGCGCTGGTCCTTCTATCCCCTTTTCAGTGAAGCGGTTAGCGCCCGCGTGACCGAGTACTCTCTGGTTCGAGTCCTTCCTGGTTTCGACCCCACCAAGTAGGACTCGAACTCACTCTCTCGGTTCGAAGAGAGTTACGCTTGGGGAGCCAACGACTTATGGACAATGGACCTGTACAAGGATGCCTTCAGCTCAGTCCCCGTGCGCGCTCTCGACGGGCACGTGGAGGCCGACGATCTCCGCGAGCCGGAGGCCTGTGCCAAGCGCCAGCGAGTTGGTCAGGTGGTGGGGGCGTAGCTGGCTGTTGCCTTGCCCGATCTTCGATTTGGTCCGTGGAGACTCTTTGCCGGGAACCGCCGGGGCCCGTTGCAGAGGCGCGATCATACACTGAAAGGCGAACCGCCCGGTAGGCTGGGTCCGTCCAGCCTGCCGGGCGGGCTTCGAGTGACTGATCTTCCGAGTTTCCTGATCTACTGTTGGATGACGATGCTGCTCCCCTCGCCGACGACCATGGTGGGTTCGGCTCCGTCCGGTGCGCCCATCTGTGTATCGTAAACGACCGCCCCGGTGGCCTTGTTCCAGATCTTGATCCGGATCTTGTCGGGGCCCGTCCCGCCTCCGGTCTGACCATCCAAAACATTGAGGAGGAACCTGTATCCCCCGCTCCCATTGACTCTGCCCGATCCCCGGTACTTTGCCCGCCCGCCGGAGATCGTCTGGATGTCGAAGTTCAAGGCATTGAACCTGAAGTTGGCCAGCCGGAAGTCCAGCTCCGTCTCGCCCGTACTCTTTGTGGCGTTCTTGTAGTAGCGCGACACGAAAGCGTAGTTCACCTTTCCAGCAAGCGTCGGGTCACCGGCGTACGCTCCAGCGGGTGAGTCGAGCCAGCCCCCACCAGCCGCGTAGCCTCCGCTCGGCTGGTAGATCACAACCTCGGCGTTGACCTGACCAACGGCATCGGCGCTGCCCGTCTGACCGCTCGAGTCGCTGACGTCCATCCGCACGGCGTAGACGCCTGTCGAAGCGAAGGAATACGTGCCTGTGACAGAGCCGGGAACGCCGGCCGTGGGCTCGACGATCGTCCCGGCCTGAGCGGCCCCGTCGAAAACCCACTGAGCCGTGTGTTGGATGCCGGGGAGGTCGAGGAAGTGTCCGCTGAAGTTGACGGGCGCCCCGACCGCGAAAAGGGACCCGCTTGCGGGTGCATCCATGTCGTGCTTCACCTGGACCGAGGCCTGCGCTGTCGAGGCGTTGCCAGAGGCGTCAGTGCAGGTGATGGTGGTGGTATAGGTGCGTCCGTCTCCGGTCCCCGACCTCTCGGCGCGCAACTGTTCGTGGTGTGCATCCTCGATGATCCAATCCGGCGTGGTATCGCCGTCTCCGAGCCCGTCGACCGGCTCATTGCTGGCGACGCCTAGCTCGCAGGTGCTCCCCGGACAGTTGTCATTCTCGGTGTAACTAACCGTGACCTCCCTCATCTTGTGGTTCGGTGGCCAGAGGTAGGGCTGGTCTACCGAAACATCGGTGACCGAAGGAGGCTGTACGTCGTTGACAGTGGCCGAGAAGGAGCAAGTATCTCCGGAAGTGGTCGTGCACTGGACGGCCGTTTGGCCGACGGGGAAGAATGACCCCGAGGCAGGACTGCACGTCACCGTCCCGCAACTACCGATGGCCGTGGGGGCCGGATAACTCACGACCGCGCCGCACAGGTTGGGGTCGTTGTCGACAGTAATGTTCGCGGGACAGGTGAGGGTGCAGTTGCTGAACTCTGCGAAGAAGACATCAATGCCGCCCGAGGACGGGATTCCCGAAGGAGGAGTGGCCGAGGCCCAGCCCGTCAACAGTCGAAGGGAAGCGCATGCATTGCCGTTGTAATCGCCATACTTGGGGCACCCTCCTCCTCCGTTGCAGGTCTCCCCGGGGTTGGGACAGGCCGGACCACTGGTGAAATCGCACCGCTGCCCCGAGCCCGGGCACCCTGTCATCGTTGCGTCACAGCAGACGCCAGCCAACTGCGGCTGCACCGAACACGATTCCGAGTCTCCGGTGGCGCGGGGCGCGCAGGGCCATCCGGAGGCGCACTGCGGGTCGGAGGAGGCGGTGATCCTGGTCTCGCTGCGGACGGTCAGATTCCCCATGCCGTCCAGCCCGGCGATGCCCGCATAGTAATCGGTCAGGTCGTTGTTGGAGGCAGTGGATGCGCGTCGATCGTACCATGTGACATACGCGTCCCCGCCCGTGGCGCAGACCCAGGGCATGAACCGCACTCCTGTCACCGCCGCGTTGACTGTCACGACTCGCGCGGCCGGCCACGTGACGCCGCCATCCAGGGAATCCTGTACGATGATGTCCTGATTGCCGGCGGCTGTCTCGTTCGCGTAGGCCACGTAAACATGGGCGGGGTTCGTATCGTCGACAGCCACCGTGATGCTGGAGAGATTGTTGCCGTCGTTGCAGCGGTCCAAGCCAGGAACGGGACAGGTGACATCGGTCACCGCCCCGATGGTCTTCGGGAACGTCGGCTGCACCACGAGGCCGTTGGCGCAGGAGCTGTACTTGTTGATCCGGATGTTGCCGCCGGAGCGATAGACCACATAGACGAAGCCGTCCTGGCCCGCGCCGACTCTGGGGATGAATCCGCTATCCACGTCGGCGGGGGCTGTCCATGTCGCGCCGCTGTCCTGAGAGCAGACGATGGCGGGATCCTGGTCGGTGGCGTCGAAGTTTCGCCACACCGAATAGACCTGGTCCCCGCCCGGCGCGGCATTGAAGCCGTCCGCCGCGATATGTTCCTGGTCGGGGAAGCAGCGGTTCGCGAGGTTCGGCGGAGGATTCGGGTTGTTCCTTGGACACGCGACCGCATTGCTCAGGAAGGGAAAGGTCTGGCCGTTGTCGGTCGAGCGGAGGATGCCGGTGCAGTCATAACCATTGGGACCATTTGCATCGGCGGGCAAGCATCTGATGCTTATGCCCGCGAGGTAGAAGTTCCCACTCTGTCCATACGCGAGGGAGGGATCGCCGTCCCCGAGGTTGATGCTGCCGGAGAAGGGGAAGGTCTGGCCGCCGTCGTTGGAGGTGCGCCAGTTGTTCTGCCTGGCGATCACGATCGTCTGGGCATTCGGCGATGCGGCGATCTCCAGTTCTCCGTTGCCTCCGGTGAAGAGCCGTTGCGTCAATCTGAGCGATTCCGCCGCGCCATCTGCGGCGCCCTGCGCTGTCGTTCCACCTGAAGACCCCGTACCGGCGGAGAGGGTCTCTCCGCCAAAGAAGGAACGTCTCGTGGGAAGCGGTGTCAACAGCGATCCCCTGCGCCCCGGGCTGTTACGCAGGCCCTCCACCTCGTGCTGAGTCTGACTTGCTTCGCCCACCGAGCCAAAGAGCAGGCTGCGGCCGATGGCCTCGACCTGATCTATGAGTTGCTGGCCGGCATGGGAGGGCAGGGACGCATCAAGACGCACTAGCAGGTTCCCGGCGGCAACAGCAGCCGTGATTTTCAGCGCTCGCTCGTCAGGATTCCGGGGGCCTCGGCTCGGTTGCTGCCTCTCTTCCATGTGGCGTCGCTGGAGACCCGGCCAGCCGCCAATGACGAGGAATGTCGGAGGCGGACTCACCTCGGCTGAGATCTCTCGAAGTTCACGGAGGGCCTCGTCGTGGTCTGTCCTCGTCTGGACGCGTATCTTGATCCGAGTTGTTTCCTCTACCGCGTTCTGCTGGTCGGCGGGCACATCGATCAGCTCCTCCATGTTCACGTAACGCCTCGGGGCGACGGACCAGCCAGACGGATAGAAGAGGCTCATGCCGAAGGCGGGGATGTCATGGCGATTGGGAAGAGCCACCCCTTGCGCCGGAGTCTGGGAGTCGCAGACTGCTGGCTCCATCATCGCCGCCGTGTCCCCCGCGAAGCCGGATGTACAGCTGAGTTCCTCTTCGCTTGCTAGCGCATAGCCCAGCGACAAGCCGGTCGCTAAGATCGCGAAAAAGAGGCCTGAAAGTCTGCTCGTTCTGAGACCGCTGTTGCGTTTCACTTTTCCCTCCCCCTTGAGCGCGTAACAGTGGCGCATGTTCATGCCAGCTTTTGACGAGCGCACCGCCGCCCGGCTAGATGAGCAGGCAGCAGTTCCTGCCATGACTCAGCGAATGAGGACCCCCCCTTCGGAACCCGTTGGTGTTGTCGGTAGTTCTTTTTGGAAGGCGACAAGCCCTTCCCGCGCAGTCTTGTACGCTTGACTGGGAGAGGGGTCAAGGGAAATTCTCCCTAGCCGCTCGCCATTCAGGATCACGCGGTCGAAATGTCTGGGCAGTTGCGGAACATGGCGTCCGGCAGAGTTGGTCGGGGTCCGGAGACCGTGGTATAAGCACCTCCATCGGGGGCAAGCATGCGCGGAACTGACTTTCGCATAGGTCTCATTTTCCTGATCAGTGTCGTTTTCTACGGTCCTCTGAAGGCGCAGACCGGTGTGGCGGCGCCGGCCCTTCCGCAGGACGAAGGCCAGTCAGGGAGAGCTTCGCAGGAACAGGAGGGGGACGAGCTCCTCCTCGAGCGGCTCAAATGGTTTGCGGACCGGCACAGGGGTCCGGACGGGCTCATCCCTATCGATGCCCGCCTCAAGGCGCTGCGGCAGATCGAAGAGAATCTGGAAAACGGATCGCTTCTGGGAAGCCCGAGCGGTGCCATCCCCGGAGATCAATGGTCCTCGATCGGCCCTTCCGTCATCACGGACGGAACCACTCCCTACTCCGGCCGTGTCACCACCATGGCCGCGCATCCCAGCGATCCGAATGTGGCATACGTAGGGACGGCGCAGGGAGGTCTCTGGAAGACCAGTGACGCCGGCGCCACCTGGGCTCCGCTCACCGACAGCCAGAAATCCCTGGCGGTCGGCTCCGTTGCAATCGATCCCTCGAACTCCAGCACGATCTACGTGGGGACAGGGGAGGCGAACGCAAGCTGCGACGCCTACTTTGGCGCCGGCATCCTGGAATCCACCGACGGAGGCGCAACCTGGACGCTGCTCGGAGAGTCGGTCTTCTCCAACACGAGCGTCAGCAAGGTTGTCATCCACCCCTCGGTCCCTACCACGTTGTGGGCCTCGAACGCCCTGGGCTATGGCGGCTTCATCTGCTACGGCAAGTCGGGCTTGACCTATGGAGTCCGGAAATCCACCGACGGGGGAGCGACATGGACCCTCGTCCTCGGCTCGGCGCAGACGGGCAACTCTGCCTACACGCACGACCTGGTCCTCGACAGCTCGAACCCGAACGTCCTCTACGCCGCTGTTGACGGAAGCGGGGTCTGGAAAACCACCAACGGAGGCCGGACGCTCGGGACCTACAAGACGACCAACGCGGGCAGCTCCTGGAGCAAAGTTTCCGACGTGCCTGTGGGAAGCACGTGCGAGTACTGGTCGCTCCAGGATATCTGCACTTACCAGGGCGGTTCCTCGGGACAGTGCAACTACGACCTCGTCATAGAGGTCGCGCAGAACGGCGACGTCTGGCTCGGAGGACTGGGCGTCTGGCGTTCCTCCAACGAGGGAGCGACCTGGGTCGATTCCTGTTCCTCGACAATGCACGTCGACCAGCACGCCTTCGCCTTCTCCAGCAACGGAGGCATCTGGTCGGGCAGCGATGGAGGCGCGTTCCTGAGCACGAACGGGGGCGGTTCCTTCGCCAGCAGGAACGAGGGGCTCCGCACGATTCAATTCTATCCGGGCACGTCGCTTTCCCCCGCAAGCGCCTCTCTCGCCCTCGGCGGATCTCAGGACAACGGCTCTCTCCAGTACTCGGGCGCCGACTCCTGGAAGCAGATCTACGGAGGGGACGGGGCGTTCACGGCCATCGACTTCACGAACCCGGCGAACGTCTGGTACGTCTCGGGGACTTATCTCGACATCCAGAAGACGACCAACGGCGGGGCGAGCGTGTTTCCCGCCAAGACGGGCCTCACGGACGCCGGGACCTCCGCATGCGCCTTCATCGCCCCTTACGCGATGTGCCCGGGCAACGCCTCAGTGCTCGTGGCAGGCAGCGACAACGTCTGGCGAACCAACAACGGCGCTTCGAGCTGGTCGCCCAACAGCGCCGATCCTCTCGACTTCTTCTTCCAGACGATCAGCGCCGTGGCCTTCGCCCCTTCCGATGGCGCGTGCAACATCTATTTCGCCGGCTTGAGCAACGGCAAAGTCTTCCGGACAACGACCGGTGGGGGCTCGACAGGCTGGACGAACATCACGGGCAGCTTGCCGGGGCGCGGCGTGAACGATATCGCTGTGAGCCCGGCCAGCGCCGACGTCGTGTACTTAGCCCTCTCAGGCTTTGGGGGACCGCATCTCTACAAGAGCACGAACGCCCTGTCCGGCTCGCCCACCTGGACGGCCATCAGCGCCGGGCTGCCCGACACGCCCGTCAACGCCGTTCTCGTGGACCCCACGGACACCTCGGTGGTCTACATCGGCACGGCCTGCACGGCTCCCTCCTTTGGCGGCGTGACAGGGGCCGCGGATGCCAGCGCCTGCCAGACCAGCGGGATCCTGGTTACCTGGGATCCGCCAGCGAGCTGGGGCCAGGGATCGACCACGGGGACGTACGAGGTGCGGAGGTACACGGCGTCGGGCTGCGGGGGGGCCTACTCTTCGGTCGCTTCGGGGCTGCCCGCCTCCACGACTTCGTACAAGGACGGCACGGCCTTGGGAGGACAGACTTATTACTATCAGGTCGTCGCGACCAACAACTGCTCGACGCCGATGTCCTCGACGGGAACGGTTTCCTGCTCCGCCGCCGCTTCCGACTCCTCGGACATCACTCCCTGCCCCTCCGTCGGCTCATCGCTTCTCGTTTCCCGGGGAACGAGCGACGCGAACCTGTCCTGGACGCCGGTGTCCTGCTCCGATCTGGCCCATTATGAGGTCTACGGGTCTGCCTCCTACAGCGCTCCGTTTCCCTCCGGCTGGACGCTGCTGGGGACGCCCGCGACGCCAGCCTTCGCTGACTCTCTGACTTCGCCCTGGTGGGGTTATCAGGTCGTCTCCGTGGACTCCTGCGGCAACCGCTCTGGCGAATGACAGGCTGGGCCAGAAGTTTCATTTGCCCAATACCTGATCCAAGAGGCGGCGAAGAGCATGTCGATCGTTCTCGGGAAGCCTGCCGAGCTTCCGGAGGACCAGCCCTCTCTCTATCGTGGCGATGATCGGCTTGAGCACAGAAGGTCTGAGGAGTCCTGCCTCTTTTCAGCCTTCGAGGGCAGCCTCATGAGGAAGGTCAGCGGGGCGAGACTGGCTCGTGATGGCCAAGAGGATCAAATCGGGTCGGCCGACGTGGTAGGAGTCGGAACTGACGATCACCGCAGGTCGTTTTTTGCTGGCGGTCTGATCGGTGAAGGGGAACGGCACGAGCACGACGTCACCGAACCTAAAGGTGGTCGTAGTCGGCATCCTCAGGGTTGTCCCAGACTCTGCGGAATGCCTGCTCGGATAGCCTCATCGCGGCGCGAACCACGCTCGCCTGTTCTTCGCGCTGCTGGAGGAAATCCACGAAATCCTCGACTTCGGCGACCCTCTCGGGTGAAAGCTCACGGATCTTCTCGAGGATTTTCTCAACGGAACGGTTCGACTTTGGCATCGGACACCTTCTCGCTTCGGGGCTACCCTTCAGCAGCCCAAGCCGCTGTTGGAGCGAATCTACACCAGCCCGTCAGCCCACGCCAGACGACGGAGCAAGTTTCAGCCCCGCTTCAGCAGCAGCGCCGAGGCGTAGCCCCCGAAGCCCCACGAGAGGTTGAGCGCCACCTCCACCCGTGACTCCCTTGGCCTGCCGCGGACGAAGTCGAGCGGGACGCTGACGTCCGGCTCCTCGAGGTTGGCCGTCGCGGGGATGACGCCCGTCTCCAGGGCGAGGACGCACACGGCCGCCTCGATCGCTCCCGCCGCCCCAAGCAGGTGCCCGGTCAGCGGCTTGGTCGAGGAAACCGCGGGGCGCTCGCCAAACAGCTCCCACAGGACCTTTGCCTCGTAGAGGTCGTTGCGGCGCGTCCCTGTGCCGTGGGCGTTGACGTACCCGACGGCTTGCGGGGGCAGGCCTGCGTCGCCGAGCGCGGCGCATATGGCACGCCGGGCGCCGCGCCCGTCGCTAGCCAGGCGGTATGGATCGTGCGCTTCCATCACCGCCCCGTAGCCCGCGATCTCGGCGAGCGGGTGGGCACCCCGGGCCGCGGCGTGCGATTCGGTTTCGAGGACCAGCACCGCCGCCCCCTCCCCGACGCAGATTCCGGTCCGGTCGCGATCGAAGGGACGGTACGCCCGGGCTGGATCGTCGTTGCGCCTCGAGAGAACACCCGTGGCGTCGAGCGAGGCGAGCAGGAACGGAGTGATGGGCGCTTCCGCCGCGCCAGCGAGCATGACATTCGCCTCCCCCCACCGGAGAAGCCGGCTCGCCAATCCGATCGCCATGTTCCCCGACGCGGAGGAGTTGGCCAGACAGTAGCCCGGTCCCTCAGCACCGTAGCGGATGGACACCCACGCCGTGGCCATCGCGTTGGCCGTCGCCGCATAGAGGAACGGCGAGTGGTCTTCTCCGGGCGGGCGGGCGTGGGCGGCGGCGCGCTCAGCCTCACCGCCGAGGTTGCTCGCGATCGCAACCCCGGTCCCCGAACCTGCTACCTGATCTTCCTCCAGTTCGGCGTCGCGGAGGGCCAGACCGGCGGCAGCGAGGGCGAACCGGATGAACCGTCCAGTCCGCCCGAGCATCTTCCGGGGCACATGCTCGGCGGCGTCGAAGCTAGGCACCTCCGCGGCGATGCGCACCGGCAGCCGCGTCGCATCGAACCCGCGGATCGTCGCGACACGGCTGCGGTTATCGAGCATGGCGCCCTCCAGGGTTGAGCGTCCAAGCCCGGCGGTGCACACAGTGCCGACGCCGGTGACAAACACCCGGTTCACAGGCGCCTCTCGGGGACCGCCGAGGCGACCGCCGCGGACTCGCCGGCCTTCAACAGCTCCAGCACCCGCGATCGGGTCTCCGCCATGAGGTTCTCCGCCTGGCGACGGAG
>QHYA01000038.1 GCA_003223995.1 Acidobacteriota bacterium
CGGGAGGAGTCCGGGGGCTCGAGGACGTGAGAGCGCTCGAGGCGCTGGGCTGCGACGTCCAGGTCGGGATGGCCCTGTACACCGGCCGGCTCGACCTGGACGAGACTGTGGTCTCCGCTCCGGATTTCGGGCGGGGACCGCTGCCAACAGTCGCTCAGGATGAAGACGGGCGCCTGTTGATGCTGGCCTGGAGCACGAGGGAATCCCTGCGGGAGGCGCTCCGGTTGCGGCGCGGGGTCTATTACTCGCGATCCCGCCGGGCAATCTGGCGCAAGGGGGAAACCTCCGGGAACACCCAACAGCTTCTCCGGGTCCGCTACGACTGCGATGCCGATGCGCTCCTCTTCACCGTTCGGCAGGAGGGTCCCGCCTGTCACACGGGCCGGCCGAGCTGCTTCGGCGAGCCTCCGCGTTTCGATCTGAAGACCCTCCGCAGCATCATCGCTTCCCGCCGCCAGGCCGACGCCTCCGTTTCGTACACCGCGCGGCTGCTGGCAGACGTTGGGCTCGCGCGCGAGAAGATCCGCGAGGAGGCAGGGGAAGTCTGCGAGGCGGCGGAGAGAAGGGACCTGGTCTGGGAGCTCGCCGATCTGTTCTATCACGCCTCCGCCCTGATGGAAGCGAAGGGGATCTCGCTGGATGAGGTCGAATCGGAGCTGCGCGGCAGGCACCGGCCCGGGAGAGACCGGTGACGGGAAGGCTCGCCGTCCCGATCGAGACACGGTCTGGCGGCACCGTCGAAAGGGAGGTCGCCCAAGGCTCTCCGCTTCGCCGCAGCGCGCATCGCCCGCTTCGCGAGGCAGCAGAAACGCTCTCTCCGTCCGTTCCGCCTGACCGGAGGGGGTGTTGTTCTCGAGCAGAGGCTGCTGCCAGTGGAGCGCGTCGGGCTCTACGTTCCGGGCGGAAGGCATCCCCTCTGCTCCACGGTCTTGATGGGAGCGATCCCGGCGCGTGTGGCCGGATGCCGCGAGGTCATCCTCTGCACCCCCCCGCGTCGCGACGGCAGCGTCGCCCCGGAAATCCTCGCAGCGGCCGAGGAGGCAGGGGTGGACCGCGTTTTCGCGGCCGGCGGCGCCCAGGCGATCGCCGCGATGGCCTTCGGCACCCGCAGCATCCCGGCGGCGGACCTGGTCGTCGGGCCGGGCAACCGCTACGTCGCAGCCGCGAAGGCGCTCGTCGCCGGAGCTGCAGGGATCGATTTCGTCGCGGGTCCGACCGAGCTGCTTGTGATCGCCGACCGCTCCGCCGATCCGGAGACGCTGGCCTCCGACCTGCTGGCTCAGGCGGAACACGACGCGGACGCGCGGCTCTGGCTGCTCGCGCTCGGTGAGAAGATCGTCCGGGACGTCAGGCGGCACCTGCAGCGGCAGATTCATGGCCTGCCGGCCGGCAGCCCCATCCGCCAGGCGGCCGAGAGCTCCCTCTCGCGCATCGAGGTGATCCAGTGCGGCTCCCGTGCAGAAGCGTGCGAAGCCGCCAATCGGATCGCGCCGGAGCATCTATCGGTCCAGGTCTCCTCCCCCCGCGCCCTGCTGCCACGGCTGGTCAACTATGGCTCCCTGTTCATCGGAAGCGGTTCGGCCGTCGCCCTCGGGGACTATGTCTCGGGGCCCAATCACATCCTTCCCACCGCAGGGGCGGCGCGGCACAGCGGAGGCCTGTCCGTCCTGCGTTTCCTCAAGGTCGTCACAATCCAGGAAGTCAAGCAGGCAGGCCTGCCGCGATTGGGAAGGGTGGGAATGCTGATGGCCTCGCTCGAAGGGCTCGAAGCCCACGCGAGGTCGATCGGCATCCGCCTCGGAGAACGGCCTGTCGAGGCCGTGCTGTTCTCCTGAAGGCGGCGGGGGTGTCGCAGGCCCTGAGCCGCCGACCGGATCGCGGTCTGCCATTGCCCGCCCGGGCCCACAAGCCGAACGGCGGCCTCGCGCTCCTCGAGACGCTCGTCCGTCGCAAGAGGAGAGCCTACCGGCGGCTGTGCGGACCCGGCCTTCGCATCGAGCAGCCGATCCGGCGGCTGCTGCTCGCGCTTTCCCGGCGCGTTCCACTCGCCATCGTCTCCGGTTCGGCCCGCGAGGAGATCGAAGCCGTTCTGGCCCGGACAGGCCTCTCCAGGCTCTTCCGGACCATCGTGTCGGCGGAGGACGTGAGCCGTTGCAAGCCTCATCCCGAGGGGTACGCAATGGCGATGCGGCGGCTACGCGCCGCAAGTCCATGGCTGGACGCCGGCCACTGCCTGGCCATAGAGGACTCGCCAGGAGGGATCCAGGCAGCGCGCGGCGCGGGCCTTTCCGTCCTCGCTGTTTCCACGAGCTACCCCGCCCGGGCCCTCCGTCAAGCTGGCGCCGCGAGAGTGATCGCCTCCCTGGCCCCCCTTTCCCCAAATGAGATTCTGGGAGGGGCCCATGGCAGCGCATCCGGCGGCCCTGTCCGACGGCGGCCCCCATCTTGAAACAGCCTTGCCGCGACGAACGAACTGAAGGAGAAGGCGCTCGATCTGCTCGAGGATCTGGTCATGAGGCGATCCTCTTCCGCTGTCGTGGTAGAAACGAGTACACTTTCGTTGCTGCGCAACTGCCATCCAGGCGGCCGTCCAGAGCGAGATCAGCGGATCGCAAAGCCAATCCCCTTGGCGGAAGTTGCCGAGGGACCTTCCGCCTGAGTTGACCTGAACTGGGTCAGAGGAGAAACGGACGCATCCATGGCAGAAGAGACCACCTTCCGCCGGCTCTTCACCATCGCCGAGGCGGACAATACGATTCCCCTGATCCGCGGAAAGGTCGCGCGGATAAAGAACGCCTTGACGCGTCTGCGGGGGGAGCTCGAACAGGCCGCGCGGGAGAGCAACCTGCCTCCCTGGAGCCCTCAGGTTTCCGAGAAACTATCCGAGAAGGGCTCCGCGACGGAACTGGTCAGGGAGGTCAGGCAGCTCATCGAGGAGATCAACAGCCACGGCTGCATCGTGAACGGTCCCGAGGCCGGGCTGGTCGATTTTCCCTGCCTGCTCGGCTCGGAAATCGTCTTCCTCTGCTGGCAGCTCGGCGAGCCGCGGGTCGGCCATTGGCACCGCATCTCTGACGGCTTCGCTGGCCGCCGGCCTCTGCTGGACAAAGAACCGGGGGGCGGCCTCGTAAACTGACTGAGCTCCCCGTGGGGGGGAGCTGGCCCCGCCGACCGAGGATTTCCAGCGTCACCCTTCTGGCCCCGGCTGGTCCTGATTGGGCCTGCTGGTGTCCCTTTTGTGGCAGCAGACTTAAGTCATTATACTGCAACAATTACGAATACATGAATCCATCGATGGCTTTCCCCCTCCTGGCCAGTTCTCCACGGGGGTGTTATCCTTTCGTCTGCCAATACAGCCAGTTCCGAGAAGCTGCAACCGCCTTTTGGTGGAGGAGCCCCGGGCAGTTTGGACCGCCCGGGGATCTCGAAGCCGCAGGAGGGGACGTCGATGAAACGCTACTCGGAGAGATACCCCGCGCTCCTTCTCGCTTTCGTGATGCTTTTTCCGCCCTTGCTGGGGTCAGGCTACCTTCAGGTCATGCTCGAGCCTCTGCTGCTGGGGGTGGAGTCGCTCGTCGCTTCGGCAGGAGACAGCGCCGTTCCTCCGGATCCACGGGTCGTGGCGAACCGAAAGCTGGTGGCCAGGACCCGCGAGCTGATCCGCAGCGCCAGTGGAGCCACAGCCCCTTCAGTGGCTTCGCTTCTTCCCCAGGTCTCCCTCGCCCGTGAAGCTGCTCTCCGTCACCACGTCCCTGTTTACCTGGTGCTCGCCTTGATCCATTGCGAAAGCGGGTTCCGCCAGCAGGCGGTCTCGTCCAGCGGAGCGGTCGGGTTGATGCAGGTCATGCCGGCGGTCGCTCGGGGTCTGGCGCAGAGCGAGGGGCTCCCCTCGCCCCGCTGGCTCCAACTGCTCGAGTGTCGGACGAATATCGAGATGGGAGTGATGCTGCTGAGACGTCTCCACGACCGATACGGATCATGGGAACTGGCGCTGGCCGCCTATAACGCCGGTGAGGGGGCGTTCGGGGAAGACGGCATCCGCGAGGACGTCCGTTTCTACGTCCGAAATGTGAGTCGGGGCGCCCGGATTCTGAGCCGCCGCGGTCCCGGTCGTCCTGCAGCCTGACTCCGTTCGCTCGCTGCCCGGGCCTCCAACGACCTGCTCAATCCTTCTCCGTCCGCCCGCTTCGCCGTGAGCCGCCGGTCAGACGCTGCCACCAGCCTCCGATGACCTCGTCCTCTTCCTCTTTCTCTCCCCGAGGCCTCTCCCCGGCTTCGGTGGGCTGCGAACGGTCCCTGCCTTTCCGAGGCCCGGCCTGAGACTGATCGAAAGCAGACACTTTCTCGCCCACCCGCGTGTTTACAGGCGCTGACTCGGAGCGTGACTCTTCGGCGGCCGGCTCCCGGCCCCCCCTCCAGGAGGGCTGATCGTCCGGGCCCGAAGAGGCCCCGGCCTCCATGATCTCGCCTTCTCCCGAACCTTCTTCTGGAGCAGCAGGCGATGAAGCGCCGCCACCAGGGGCGCCCGCAGGGGCGGCCCGGCGAGAGCGACGGCGACGGCGGCGACGACGACGGTGGGGCTGCTCGGAGGCACCCGCGCCAGCCGTCGGAGGTGCGCCGGGCGCTCCGACTTCGAGTCCGCCCTCTTGTCCTTCGACGGCGATCGCGACCTGCTCCCGACCGGCTTCTTCCGTGCCCGAGGCCTCCTCCTCAGACCCGAAGACCTCTTCACCGGAGAGAGAGTCCTCAGGCGTCGAAGGAGGCTCCACTGACAGGTCACTCAACGAAGTCTCCCGTGTCGAGGCCCCCTCTGTGGCCGCTTCTTCCGGGGTTGGTTCGCCCCGTTGTGGGTGGCGACGTCTCCTCCGGCGCCTCCGCCCGCTCGCGCTCACAGGCGACGCCACGAGGGATGTGTCCACGCCCGAGGCTGCCGGGGGGCCAACCTCGATCCCAGCTTCTGTTCCTTGTGCGGTGGACGCCGGCGGCTCCTCCACGAAGCCTCCGGCGGCGGACTCCGGGACGACCACATCGGCAGCTTGCGGCTCGGCGCCCGGCTGTTCGTCCGGCCGGGTGGACTCCGATAATCCCTTCAGCAGAGGATAGGCGGCTGCTTGCGGCGCGGCACTTGTCGACTCCCCGGCAGCGGGATGGCGTGGAGTGGACATGACGGGCGGAGCCTCGGCTGCGTCCCTCACGACCGTCTCGATCTCCGCCCGGTTGGGGTTCATGATCGGGTGCGGGACGATGCTGATCCGGGTGCCATAGCGACGCTCGAGCGCTGAGAGCTCCTCGCGCTTCTGATTGAGAAGATAGACGGCGACTTCCTCCGGGGCGGTCGCCCGCAGAGTCGCCAGATCCCCCTTGACCACCCTCGCCTGGATCCGTCTCAGGATCGACAGGGCCGCAGCCTCGGTGGTCTTCACGACGCCGGTCCCCTCGCACCGCGCGCAGGGGGTGTAGGCGGCGGAAGCCTTTGTGACCTTGATCCTCTGCCGCGATATCTCCATCAGGCCGAACTTGGAGATGCGAGTGACGTCGTACTTCGCCTTGTCCTTCTTGAGCGCCTCCCGCATCGTCTTCTCGACTGCGCGCATGTTCTTGTCCTGGTACATGTCGATGAAATCCACCACGACAAGTCCGCCAAGGTCCCTCAGCCGCAACTGGCGCGCGGTTTCCTCCGCGGCTTCGAGGTTGGTCTTCAGAGCGGTGTCCTCGATGTTTCCCTCCCGGCCGGAGCGGGCCGAGTTGACGTCGACGGCCGTCAGGGCCTCCGTCTCGTCGATGACGATGGCGCCACCCGACTGCAGCGTCACTTCCCTGCGGAAGATGGACTCGATCTGGTCCTCGAGGTTGTACTTCGAGAAGAGTGGCTTGTCCCCCGTGTAGAGCTTGAACACCTTCTCCTTGGAAGGCATCACCGCCTGGACGAACCGGCGGGCCTTCTCGTACCACTCCTCGCTGTCGATCAGGACCTCTTCGATGTCGGGGGTGAAGTGGTCGCGGATGGTGCGGAGAACGAGGTCCCGCTCCTGGTAGATCAGGCAAGGCGCCCGGTGGGTGGCCGCGGCAGCCTCGATCGCCTCCCACAGCCGCAGCAGGTACCGCAGGTCCCTCTGCAACTCGGTCCTGCTCTGGTCCATGCCGGCAGTGCGGACGATCAGTCCGAACCCTTCGGGAGGGCTCAACTCCTCGACGATCTTCCTGAGACGCTCCCGCTGGGCGACATCCTCGATCTTCCGCGAGATGCCCTGCCCGTCCGACTTGGGTGTCAGGACCAGGTATCGGCCCGGAAGCGAATAGAAGGTGGAGAGCGTGGGGGGCTTGGAGTTGAACGCGTCGCGGACGACCTCTACGAGGATCTCCTTGCCGGACGCCAGGTGGTCGGTGATCCGCCCCCGCCGGTGCCCCTCTCGCCCCTGAAGGACCGGCAGGACCTTGAAATTGACCTCGTCGAGCGGGAGAAAGCCCGCCCGCTCGTCACCGTAATTGACGAACGCCGCCTCCAGAGCGGCGTTCACGTTGTTGACGATCCCCTTGTAGATGTTCCCCTTGAGGCTGCGCGAGATGCTCTCGATCTCCAGCGACTCGAGCACGCCTCCCTCGACCATCGCCACGCGGCTTTCTTCCTCGTGGGAGACGTTGATCAGCATGACCTTCGACATGATCTCCTATCCTGGCCGCCGCGCGGGCTCCGCCCGGGCGGCCTTGCGGGCGCCTTGTCCCCCTCCATGCGGCAGGAAGCCGCTCCAGGGGAGCGCCACTCATGAAGGACACCAGTCCTCTCCGCTTTGTGGGTAATCCGATCACCCTGCCATCCTCCTTCTTGAAGGGTCGCGGAAAATCTCTGGTGGCCAAAGTTACTCGAAAAAGGGCGCCGGGAGGCCGTACTCTGGCACGGCCTCAAAGCACCAGCGTACCCGATCCAATGATGATTCTACCAGAGACCGGGGCGGTATGCGGATTCGGTTGCCGCGCTCCGACGCCCGCGAGCGGGCGCAGCGGGCCTCGGTAAGCGCGGCCCGAATCCGAGGGCAGCGAGGTGGTTGACGGGGAGCCTTGGTTGCCGCGCCCCGAAACGCCCGAGCCGGCGCAGCGCGGTTTCGAATGGCGCGGCCGGAAGAGCCCTTCGTCCAGCTATCTTTTCGCCCTTGCCGGCGTTCTCACGGCCCCTCCGTCCCGCAACTGTTGGCGCCCTTTACAAGGTAGTAGCGGCTGGTGGGTCCCGCGGCCTCCCCGATGTCCTCGAAGACGAGGGCACCGGTGCTTCCCAGCAGCGTCGATCCCGCCATCTGGGGGTTGTCGGCGCGATAGACGTTGTAGCTGACCGCTCCGGAGGCCGCCGCCCAGCTCAGTCGGACGTTCGTGTCGGTCACCCGCGCACCCCGCAGCGACGGGCTCACGTCTGCGGGGACGGGCTGCGACAGCTCGTCCCGTGCCGACAGGTAAACGGTATTGTCGTCCTGGACGCCGCTGTTGTTGGGACCGTTCGAGCAGGTTTCGTTGTTTTCCGCCCGCACCAAGTAGTAGAGGGTCACGTTGTTCGGCGCGGCCGAGTCGGTATAGCTGAGGCCCGTCAGCCCCTTGGCAAGCCGGTTGGAGTTCGAGGGAACGAAGTTCGGCGTCGTGTCCCTGTAGACCGCGTAGGTCCCGCTCCCGCTCGATCCCCACGAGGCTGCTGTCTGCCAGGAAAGGGCCACCCCGGTGTCGGCGCAACCGCTGACATCCGCCGCCGACGTCAGCCCGCCGAAGGAGGGCTTGTTGGTGCAGCCACCGCAGAACTTCGAGTCGGGCTGCGAGCCGTCCTTGATGAGGATGTCGTCGATGTTCCACCCGCCGTACTGGTCGACGGCGTTGGACCCCAGCAGGAAGACGATCTGGACGTTGTTCTTTCCGTCGGCCGCCTGCGAGATGTCATAGGACTGATAGGTCCAGTCGGTCTCGAACTGACCGCCGTTCGGGCTCGACCAGATGGGTGTGGACACGCTGTTGTGCACAACGGAGATCCTCGCCAGGTCGGGACTGCTGCCCACGTTCAGCCACCTCCGGATCTTGAGCACACCGTTGTGAAGGTTCGTCAAATCGAGGAGCGGGCTGCTGGCGCTCGTGTTGGTGTTCGGCTCGTAGTCCCCGGGGTTGGCGCCGAGCCCCGTCAGATCGAGCCCGAGCACCTTCTTGCCGCTCCAGGCTGAGGAGGGATCGCGGCCGGAAGGATTCCCCTTCCCCTGCGGGAGGTCGATCTGCCACTCGCCGTTCAGGCTCCACCCGCTGGTGGTCTCGTAGTTGTCGAAGAAAACCCTCCCAGGCACATCTCCGGTCTCGAAGGAGTAGTGCAGCCCGCCCCGGTCGGCGACGGTGGTGTTGCCTTGTGCGTCCGTCGACGTGATGTTGAAGAAGTACGTTCCGCAGAAGTTCAGCGCGCTCAGGAAGAACGAGTGGGAGGTGACGAGCGCCCCGTCGCTGACGACCGTCCCAAGCGAGCCGGTCGGTCCGTAATCGATCCGGGAGGTGGCGTTCTCATCCGTCGTCCAGGTGATCTGCACGCGGCCCGGGGGGAGGTCGGCGACCGAGACGGCCGAGATCCTCGGACCCGCGCAATCCACCCTGGCCGTTGTGAACGCCACGGCACGATTGCCGGAGCCGTTGTCGGCATCATGATACGTCGCCGTGATCACATCCCCGTTCTTGACCTGGAGCTTGCCGTCATGTGCCACTGGTCCCGGGTCGGTCACGATGGTGCCTGTGTAGGCCGAGTTGCCCGGATCGGTCTCGGTCAGCGTCAGCACCTCGGGCGTCGGCTCGCTCGTGGAGGTCAACTGGACCGTCGTCGTCGCGGAGCCGATGTTCGCGTCGCGGACGGTGACCGTCATCACGACCGAGCATGCATAGGCCCCCCTGTCCAGCGATATGGAGCCGGCGAAAGGCTGCGGGGAGGCGGCGACGCAGTTCGACAGGGATCCGTCGCAAGCGGAGTTCGATCCGACCGCCTGCACCGCGTAGTACTCTGTGAAGCCGTTCGCGAGGCCCGTGTCCGTGTAGGTCGTCCCGGGCGCCGCCACGCTGGCGATGATCGTGTGGGCGGAGGAGCATCCCGCGTCGTTCCTGAGGACGTTGTAGGAGACCGCGTTCGGCACAGCCGTCCAGGACAGCGACACGGACCCGGAGCCCGCTGTCGCGCTCAGGGAAGGGGCGCCGATCGAGGCGCAGCTCGACGTGTTCTGGTTCGACGGGTCCCCCGCCGCTCCGCACGCGATGGAGTGCCTGTTGAATGCGGCGAAGATCGCCGCCGCGTGCGGCGTGCCGTTGTTCAGGTTGCCGTCATCGTCATCGATGTTGCGAAACTTGGTGAACCAGGAGTTCGACCCGCAGCCGTCGGAGTTGGGAAGCGAGCAGTTGTACGCATTCCCACCGGAGCCGTTGCGCGACTTGTACCAGAGCTTGTCGGTGAGCTGCCAGGCCGTGCTCTGATCCAGCCCCGCAGGCGGCAGGTCGCGGTTCGCCAGGTCCCACATGGTCTCCCCGGCGACATAGGACTCGCAGTGCCCCTCCCTGCCGCAGGGGGAGTCGCCTCCGCCGCAGTCGCTCTGCACGAAGCCCGCGGGGGTCGAGGGGGTGTGATTCGCCCTCTGGTCCCAGTCCTGATCCCGGATTCCGGTGCAGTTCAGGCAGGGATTGCCGTATCCGCCGCAGTTGCCCGACTGGAAGAACCCCCGGCCGACGCAGGAGACGTGGGTGTTCATCAGCGCCGTGATGTCGGCATAGGCCTCCGTCGGATCGTCGTAGCCACCCCCGTCGTTCTGGTCCAGACCGTGCCCCCACTCGTGCAGGAACACTCCGGCGATCTCCCCGGTGTTGTTGCACCCCCCGCCGGACTTGTAGAAGTTCACCGACACCCCGTTCCAGTAGGCGTTGCAGGTGGCGTTGATGTTGACGTTGTCGGTCAACTGCTGGGTCAGCCAGACATTGCTAGGCAGCCACGCCCGCCCATGCTCGGCGATGCGGTTGAGATGATAGAAACCGGTCCGGGAGGCGTGCGTGTTCCCCGCGCTGGAGCCCGACGGCACGGTGCAGTCGATCCCCCCGCTCGTGCGCAAATCCAGGTCGTTGTCGCAGGTCACCGACTCCGAGATCGACCCGCAATTGTCGTGCACCATGACGTAGGGGCCCGCGAGGGTCGTCGTGGCCGTCGATCCTCCCGGCGTGCAGTCGAACAGCCCCATCGTGTTCGCCGTGACGGGGCCGCCGCCCACGGTCACGTCCGCGAAGGGCATCGGGTAGTTCGGCTGCTCGCAGCCGCTGGGGCAGATCTGGTCGTCGGAGGTCGGATAGATCCCGCCCTTGACCTGGGCGTAGCGGTTGTCGTCAGTGAGGGCCAGCACCGCGCCGGAGTGCGCATCGATCAGCCCGACCCAGGTGCCGGGCTCTCCCGCCACGCGCAGGGCGTAGCGCCAGGCCAGGGCCGTGCCGTAGCCGGAGCCGATCGGCCCCTCGTAAATGGTGCCGCCGTTTGCGCCGGGATTCGCCAGCGGGAGGAAGACAAGGCTGGCGCTCTCGACGATGTCGATCCCCTCCGCGCCGGTCAGACCCATGTAAGCGTAGAGACGGCGCAGAGCCTCGCCGGCGTCGATCGAAGGGATCGGGTCGGTCGCGATGGCGCTCCAGCGCGAGGCGCCAAAGGAGACGAGATTGCCGTGGCCAATCGTGAAGATATAGCGGTCTCCGACTACGGGAACGCCTCCGACCTGCCTGCCGAAGACGATCTGCCACACCTCGGGAGTCAGCCGGCCCGAGGCGCCGCGGTCCAGCACCAGTTCCTGGTCCTTTGCCAGTAGCAGGGAACGGTTCTCCGAAATGAACGCGCGCAGAGAGCTTTCCAGGGAGCCGAGGTCAGGCGGAGCGGGATCGAGGAGCTTGTTACCCGTCCCCGCGATCCAGGGGATCCCTTGGCCCTGGACGATGAGCGGCGCCCCCGAGCGCCTGTCCAGATAGATGCTCCATCCGGGCCCATGGACCGCCTTGAAGCCCTCCCAGCCGGCCCTCGATGGATCGGACGCCGGCAGCGACCCAACCGGAAGCGTTGCGACACCGGCCGTGGCGGAAGGGTCGTGAACGATCAATCGATCGAAACGGCTCGGTTGCTGCCTGATCTGGAATCCCCAGGCCGCCCCCGCTGACAGGAGCATCAGACTACACAGAAAAAGAGCGAGGCGTCTCGCGACAGTCATCCTACTGTCTCCTTGAGTGCGGAAAGGTGCGCCCGGAAGGCCGCGGCGAGCAGTTCGGCTTCTGCCGCCCCATCGTCTGGCGATCGTTCGGTGTCCCCCCCGAGCGGGCGATCTCAGCCGCCCCCGAAAGGATCTCTTTCGTGGTCCCCCTGCGAACGGTTCCCGGGCGCAGGGGTCATGTACGACGTGGAGGGTGTGCTTGCCACAACCGTCCTCTCGCACCTCTCACAACCATCCCCTCGGCGATGAGAGAAGGAGCTGGACCCGGAACAAGATCGGGTCCCGCTCGCCATGATTGTCCATGCCTCCAGGGTGCAGCGCAACAGGCTATCCGGGCAGTCTCCCTGGGCCGGTGATCGGAAGGACGCACAGCGCCGCTCGCTGGACGAGAGGCACCGGCTCTGTCAGGGGTGCTTGTTCACGACGGAGCACCTGTAGACCTCGTCCGTCTCACCGAGCGAGATCTCACCGGCCGACGCCGCCTGCAGGATCTCGTCATCCGAGAGGAACTGCCGGGGCTCCGAGATGAAATGGATTTCCACCTCTTGCCACAGAGGATTGAATCCATCTCTCTGGATGGCGTCGATCACGGCGACGAAGGGCTGCTCGCCCGGAAGCAGCTCCTCCGATGTGTAGATGACGTTGATCGACTTGTTGTGTTCTAGCAGGGATTCCTCGGCGTTGGCAGGTTGTTCCTTGAAGTTGATGACGAGAGGCTGGCCATCGTAGACCGCAGGCATCTCTCCCGCGGAGCCATTGGCACTGGCTGCCAGGGGAGCTGCTCCGAGACAGAAGAAGGAGAAAGCAAGAACGCAAAGAGCGATCGAAGAACGGAGTCTCATGACATCCTCCAATTATGGTCCTCCTGGAGGATCCGAAGGGTACGGCGGAGATGGTCTCTGTTCCATCTGGCCCGGAACAGTTTCGGCCCTCCGAGCTTGCCGTTCCGTTGTGACAATGTTGTAAGTCGCTCATCGGCCTGAAGGCGGAGCTTCAGATTCATCCGACCAGAATTCGCGGCAAGGCTTCGCTCTTTCATAGAGAGCGAGCCGCTCCTCCATCCGCGCCGTCTGCCCGGACCTTCCGGCCCGACGCGCCGAATCGATGCAGCGACGCTGCCATTGAACCGCTTGGTCGTAGCGGCCCGCCTCGGCCAGAGCCATCGCCATCGTCTGGGCGATCTCCAGGTCGGCCCCCGGATCGGGCAGCCGCTCGAGCAGCTTCAGAGCACGAAGGCCATCGCGAAGAGACTTCTCGGGGCAGGTCGCGAGCAAACGCGCGAGGGAGTGGGCGAACTCCGGCCGTTCCGGAAACATCCCCAGCGATTCCTCCAGACTCCTCTTCGCCTGCGAATACCGGCGCAAACGCAGGAGTGTCATGGCCTCTCCCAGCCGCGCCTCTGCGCTCCTCGGGTCAAGCTCGATTGCTTTCCTGAAGTGCGGGAGGGCCTCTTCGTATTTCCCTTGCCGCTGCAGTTCATCGGCCAACGCCAGCCGAGCCTCCGGGAAGGATAAGTCCGCGGCGACCGCGCTCCTGAAATAGCGGATCGCTTCCGAGCGACTCCCAAGCCGCTCGAGCAGGGATCCGATGTCCAGGAGCGCCCTGGCATTCCCGGGCGACAGACGGAGGGCCTGCTGGAACTGTTCCATCGCACCTGCCTGGTCTCCGACCTTCGCAAGGGCTCCGCCAAGGTCCACCCTGAGGACCGGGTCTGTAGGATCGGCCTCGACCGCCGTGCGGAACTCCACCGCGGCCTCCCGCCACCGTCCCGCATCGAAGGCCCTAATCCCGCGGTCGGCGTGGAGCTTCGGATCGGGTAGGATCCGCTGGAGCTCCTCCAGCAAGGGATCGTACGGGTAGGGCTCGACGTCGCCTCGCAGCGCCAGGTGGGCCTGGGTCTTCCCCGTCTCGCCCATCTCGCGGTACGCGATGGCGAGGGAGTAGTGGACGATGGTCGCTTGCGGGGAGATCGACAATGCTTTCTCGAAGCACTGGACGGCCGCGGCGAAATCGCGCCTCGACATCGCGATCCGACCCAGACCATAGAGGGCCGAAGGGGACGAGGGCTGGATCTCAAGACACATGCGAAACAGCGGCTCGGCCTTCTCCGGCTCGTTTCGATCGAGATGAAGCCGGCCCAGCCATACCAGCGCTGCCAAGTCGCCGGGCTGGAGGCGCAGCACGCGCTCGTAGCACGCGATTGCCTTTTCAGGCTGGTTACTGGTCCGATACAGATATCCGAGACAGGAGGGCCAGCGGGGATCACCAGAAGCGAGGCTCTGGGCGTTCATCAGGCATGCCTCCGCGGCACCCGTGAGCTTGCAGGCCAGATAAAGCTTTCCCAGATCGCCAGAGGCCTCGGAGATCACTCCGACCTTCTCTCCCCGGCTCCGGATCACCGCTTCGAGGGCCGGCCTCCGCTGGCCGATCAGCGACCGGGTCCTCTCGTCCAGATGGCTCAAGTCCGGATCGGGCAAGGGGAGGACGGAGGACGAGCGGGTCGCGACGCTTCCGGCGACCCAGATCCCTCCGGCCAGCAGCGCGAGACCTAGGGCCGCTCCGAGCCACCTCGAAGCTCGTCGGCCTCCGCTTTTGCCGCGGTTGTCGCGCCGCACGATCTCAGCGGCCCTGTCCCGTGCCTTCATGAAGTGACGTCCATCGGTCGGCCGACACTCCGCTCCATTCCTCCGATCTGCCGTCCGGCCAGTTCACCTGCACCGCGCCGATTCGAGGGGAGTCGCCGAGACCGATCAAGACGCGGGGATCGTTCGAGCACAGGTAGCTTCCGTCGGAGCGGGCCCTCCGGCAGAGAGCCGGCCGGCCGGGCCGCATCACCTCGACCCAGGCCCCTAGCATGTCCCGCTCGGCGTCCCCTGCGGAGCGGCCAGCCTGGCTCGTCCTGCGAGGCTTGCCGGCCCTGCTGGCAGCCTTCCCCAGCAGCCTGAGGCCGATCCAGTGGCGGCCGGCTCCGGATTCGTTGATCAGCAGCCTTGCAGGTCCGTTGTTGTTGGTCACGACGATGTCCATGTCGCCGTCGTTGTCAAGATCTCCAAAGGCCGCCCCGCGCCCAACTTCCCACGGGGAGAAAGCCGCACCCGAGGCGCTGCTGATCTGCTCGAAGCTTTTCCCGGCCGTGTGGCGGAAGAGCTGCCTCGGCTGGCGCAGGGGGAAAGGATCGCCCGCTCGGGCTTCCGCCTCGATCGCCGTGACGGCGCCGTTGGCGATGAACAGGTCCAGCCATCCGTCATTGTCGAAATCGATCCAACCCGTCCCGAAACCGGTGTAGGGTTGCGCGCTCGAACTTAGGCCCTCGGCCGAGGTCTGGTCGCTGAACCTTCCCCTCCCGTCGTTGACGTAAAGCCTGTTGGACTCCCCCGTGAGATTCGTCACAAAGAGGTCCTCGTCCCCGTCGGCGTCGAAGTCACCCGCTGCCACCCCCATCCCCGCCTCCGCCTTCCCTTCTCCACTGAGGGCGCAGCCGGCCAGCATCGCCTCGTTGACGAAAGTCCCGTCGTGCCGGTTGATCCAGAGCTGGTTCGGCCGGCCGTCGTTCGCTACGTAGAGATCCGGCCAGCCATCGCCGTCGAAGTCGCCCGAGACGACTCCAAGAGCCCCGCCGGACTCCGACGCGATCCCCGATGCCGCGGACACATCCTCGAAGGTGCCGTCGCCGCGGTTGTGCAGCAGGCGGTTAGGCAAGGGGGAGTACGCCAGGGGACTGCAGTAGTCCTGGGCTCTGGACAAGCTCGCCGTGCATCGTTTGTGGTTGGCGAAGGTGAAGTCCACGTAGTTGCAAACGAACAGGTCGAGCCAGCCGTCCCGGTCGAAATCGAAGATGGCCGCGCTGGTGCTCCACCGGGGATCGTCCGCGCCGCTGCGCGCGGTGAGATCGGTGAAAGTGCCGTCTCCGTTGTTGCGCCAGAGCTGATTGGAGCCGAAGTTCGTGATGTAGAGGTCGATCCATCCATCGTTGTCGAAGTCTCCCGCCGCCGCTCCCATGCCGTAGCCTGCCGTGCGGATCCCGGACGATGCGGTCACGTCCGTGAAGCGGAGAGGTGGAGGGGAGCTTTCCGCCCCGGCGCTGCGCCGGCTCCTGTCATCCTCCATCAGCTCGTTGCGGTAGAGCCGGCCAGCCGGGGGAAGAGGGGGCTTGGGGGAAAGGAGTGCCTGCTGGATCGTCCTTCCGGGACCGAGCATCTCGCCCTGGACGAGGAACAGATCGAGATCGCCGTCGTTGTCATAGTCGAACAGCGCGGCCCCCGCCCCCATCATTTCGCAAAGATAGTGCTGGCCCGACATGCCATTGAAGTGGACGAAATCAATCCCCGCGGCTGCCGCCGCCTCGATGAAAGGGGGTGCCGGAGACGCCCCAGCCCTGACGGACCCTCTCGCCCCCGCATCCGGCGCGCCGCCGCGGCACGAGATCGTCCCAACCGCCGCCGGGATCGAGAAGAGCGCCGGGGCGACCAGCAGCCTGGAGACCAGCAGCCTCAAGGTTCCGGTGAGAACGGCGCCGCGGAAAGCAACCGGCTCACCTCGCCCTGGACCAGCGGCCCGGTCCGCTCAATGATCTTCGAGGTCCGCGGGTCTTCGAACAGCCCCTTCCACTTCGACTGGAAATCCGCCAGGTCCGAGAACCTCCACAGCTCCCAGTACTCTCCCGCCTCGCCCACGAGCGTCTTGAAGGTCGCGACCATCTCGAACCCGTGCTCCCGAATGACAGGAAGGAACTCCCCGCTGAATATCCTTTCGTACTCGGCCATGTGGTGCAGGCCGACGGTGAACCGGACCATCAGGTAAACCAATGCTGCCGCCTCCTCCTGGCTGCCCGAACCAAGATCCCGAGCGCCGTGCAACCGCAGCTTCGTGCCGGATCTCGATGATTATCCTCCAGCCTGACCCCTTCGCCGCACCTCGTGCGAGCGGATCCGTGCCGTCCTGACCGGGCGTGTGCTCGCCCGCTCGCGCAGATAGGCGATGTGTTCTAACCTCATGGCCATGAGCCGCGCCACGATCAGGCACGCCTTCATCCTGATGCTGTCCACGTTCCTGCTCTCGATGGCCGCCGTCGCCGCCCGCCAATCCTCCGCCGGCTCGCAGCTCCCTCTGGCCGCGTCACCGGAAATGGCCCGCTACGAAGTGGATCCCGCAAGCTCGTCGGCCGGATTCACGCTGCAGGCGACGGGCCACACCGTCGAGGGGACGGGCGGAAAGGTTACCGGAGAGTTCCGCCGTTCGAAGGCCCCCTCCGGCGGGGCCTTCACGATGGAAGGGGAAATCCGGATCGAGTCCGCCAGCCTTGTCACGGGCAACGCCCGCCGCGACGGAAAGATGCGCCGCGAGAGCCTCTCGGTGGAGAAGTACCCCCTCATCCGCTTCCGCCCACGTCGAGCGAAGGTTTCCGCCCAGACCGATCCGATACCGGACACCTCCCCTGGAGCGAAGACTTCGCTCACATTGGAAGGGGACCTCACGATCCGCGAGACAACCCGGCCCGTTTCGATCCCTGTCAGCGTCCTGGTCGGTGAGCGAAGGGTGACGGTGGACGGATCGCTCAGGCTCAATTTCGATGATTACGGAGTTCCCGACCCGTCGTTCCTTTTCCTGAGGGTGCGGCCCGACATGACAGTGCGATTCCATCTCGAGGCGATTCCCCGTTAGCTCGATACTCCCGGCTCTCTGCGGCCTCCTTCTCGCGGCCGCAGGATTCCTCATGGGCGTTGCCGAGGCAGGGCTCGCTTCGATTCCTGTCCACAGAAGGCCCCGGCTCGCCCGGCGAATCGGCTTTCGCCTGTGGTGGACGGGGGGGCGGCTCCTCCTGATCGGCGCCGGCCTGCTGCTTGCCGCCGTCGCGTCGCGGATCCTGGCCGCCGTGCTGGGCGTGGCCCTCTTTGGCGCCTGGTGCCGCCGCCGGTACGTGAGGAGCCGCGGCTATCAGAAGCGGATGCTGAAGGCGGCGTTCGTGGGCCTGTGCAAGCAGGACCCCGGGACAGCGCGTGAGGACCTGCTGTTCTTTCTCATCCAAACGCGCCATCCAAGGTGGGACCCGGAGATGATCGGGCAGATGGTCCGCGATCACCCGACAGTGGACGCTCTTCTCGAATCGCTGGTGAGACTGGAACGGCAGCTCCTGGAATGAGCGGCTTCCCCGCGCTCTCGCGGAGGCTGATTCGGGCGCCGGGCATGACCCCCGTGTGTTGTATAGTTCCGGCCTGCTGCCGGCTTGGCCGCCAGGCACGCGGGGCGGGAAACTGATGCGCGCTCAGACAGCCAAGCGACCGACCCTTCCGAGCGACTCAGCCTCCGGACATCACCTGTCCTGGCCCCTGGTCATCATCATCCTCTTCGCCATCATCATGCTCGCCTGGGGAGGCTCCCTGGCAAACGGTTTCGTGTGGGACGACGAGTGGCTGATCCTCGACAACGAGAACCTTTCTCTCTCGCGTCTCCCCCAGCTCCTTGCGCATACTACGGGAGTGTCGCTGGAAGCCGGAAAGGTCGCCTACTACCGGCCGATGCTCGCGCTCTCCCTTCTGCTCGACACTCTCTTCTGGGGACGCAGCCCGGCCGGTTTTCACGCAACAAACCTTGTGTTGCATCTGGCCGTGGCGCTGCTGGTCTTCGGCATCGCGAGGCGATTGCTGCCGGAGGCTGCGGAGTCGGAATGGGCCGCCCTGCTCGCCGCCGGCCTTTTCACGGTGCTCCCCGCGCACGTCGAGCCGGTCGCCTACATCTCGGGCCGGAACGACTCTCTGGCCGGCGCCTTCTCGCTCCTTGCCCTCCTCTTCTACCTGAGGAGCGGAGCGCTTCCCGGGCTGGCCTCCGCTGGATTCACATTCCTCGCCCTTCTGAGCAAGGAATCGGCCTTTCTCATGCCCTTGGCGCTCTTCCTGATCGATCTTCTTCCCGCCCGACGGGCCGAACGATGGGCAGTGAAGGCGTTGCGCTGGGGAGGGCAGGTGATGGCCACCGGTGTGTTCCTCGTCTTGCGGGCGGTGGTGCTCGGGCAGGCCCTCTCCCGCTCGCCGATGCAGCTTCCCGTGTCGCGATGGCTCCTGACAGTCCCCACCGCATCGTTGTTCTACATGAAGGCGCTGATCTGGCCGGGGCTCTCGACGAACCACGAGGCGGAGATCGCGCCCGTTGGCTCGCCCTTCGACCCGCGCTTCGTCGTGGGACTGCTCACGCTGGGCGCCCTGCTCTCCCTCGCGATCAAGCTTTACCGGAAAGCGCCTTCCAGCGGAGCGGGGCTGGTGCTCGCCGGTGTCTCCGGTCTGATCTTCCCCGCCATCTTTCCTCTGTTCGCCACTCTCGAGGTTCCCTTTCCGGGATGCGAGAGGTTCCTTTACGTGCCGTCCGCGGGACTTGCGATCGCCCTGTCATTCCTGCTCTTGCAGCTTCTCCGGTGGGCGGGGGCTGCTTGGCCGGTGCCCAATCGATGGATCGTGAGCTGCCTGTCGATCGGTGTTGCGGCGCTGCTCTGGAGCGGCTGCTCGGAGACCCGTGCGACCGACTGGCGCTCGCAAGGGACCCTTTTCGAGACCCTCGTCCGGCGCTCGCCTCGATCCAGCAAGGTCCATTACAACCTCGCCCTGGTTTACCAGCGCGAGAACCGGCTCCGGGAGGCGCTTTCGGAGTACGAGGAGGCGGTCCGTCTGGCGCCCGTGAACTTCACCGCGCGGAACAACCTCGGCCTGCTCTATTTCCGTTTCGGCCGCACCGCCGATGCGGAGCAGCAGTATCGGGCGGCCCTCACTCTCGAACCTTCCCAGCCTCAGATCCTCTTCAACCTCGCGATCCTTCTTCAGTATCAAGGACGGCTGCCGGAGGCGGCAGCGACCTACCGGAAAGCGATCGCGAAGGACCCGCTGCTGGTGGACGCCCACATCCACCTCGGCGAGGCCCTCTGGCAGGAGGGGGATCTCTCCGGAGGTCTGACCTCCTACCGGGAGGCGGTGCGGTTGGGGCCCCAAAATGGGGAGGCCCACGCCCGCTACGGCGCGGCCCTGGCCGCCACCGGCCACATGGTGGAAGGGATCGCGGAGATGCGAAAGGGGCTGGAGCTCGACCCGGGCGACGATCACGTCCGCAACGATCTGGGCGCCGTGCTGACGGACGCGGGCCGGCCGCAGGAGGCGCTCAGGCTGCTCGAGGAATCCATGGCCCGCTGGCCGCAGAACCCGAGGGTGCACTATAACCGCGGCAATGCGCTGCGCGCGCTGGGCCGCAAGGACGAGGCAGCAGCGGCGTACCGTAAAGCGATCGGGCTGTCTCCCGATTATGCCAGCGCCTACAAGAACCTCGGCGTCGTCCTCTTCGAGCTGGGGCTGAAGGAGCAAGCCCTCGACTCCTTCGACCATCTGGTCCAGCTCGAGCCCGCTTCCGCCCCTGCGCACAACAACCGCGGTGTCGTTCTCAGGGCGCTGGGGCGGTCGAAGGAGGCCCGGGCGGAGTTCGAGACCGCCGCCGGGCTCGACCCGCGCTTCCCCGAACCGTCGCGGCACCTGCGCGAGATGGGGGTCGCCGTCCCCCTCAGCGGAGAACGAAGCTGACCCGCACCATCACGGTGGACTGGACCGGCCGCCTGCCGGTGCGGGCCGGGGCGTATCTCCACTGCCTGATCGCCTCGATCGCGGCCGCGTCAAGCATCGGGACCGACTGCCGGATGTAGATCTCGCGGACCGACCCATCGGGGCCGACCACGATCTCCAGGATCACCGTCCCCTCGATCCTCGACCTGATGGCCATGATCGGGTAGACGGGGTCAACCTTGTCGAGAAGGATGGGAAGGGACACGCTCCCTTCCCGGGTCTCCTCGCCTGTCCCCGCGCGCTCCCCTTCCCCCCTGCCCGGACCGCTTCCTGTGCCGATGCCGCTCCCCGAGCCGGAGAGGCCTCCGGGCACCCCGCTGGAGGAGCTGAATGGGTCTCCCTGCTCGTCGCCGAAGGGCACATCCGTACCCGGAGGCAACGAAGATGAAAACATGGACGATGTCGGTTCCTGATGGGAGTCCAGGACGGGGAAGGTGTTCTCAGGCGTGGCCGCTTGCGGCCTCTCCGGCGTCCTCTCTTCCTGCTGGAGTCGAGCGACCGCCTTGCTGCCTTCTGGCTCTCCCCTTCTTACTGCCGGTGGCGTCTCCGGCGTCTCGCCTCCACCGCCTTCGGATTCCTGATCTTCGAAGATCAGCTCGATGACCGGGGTGGGAAGGGTTTCCGGGGGCTCGATGGCGGGGACGGCCAGAAGGCCGGCCATGGCGAGCCCGCCCAGCAAGACGAAGTGCAAACCGAAGGAGATCGGAAGGCCGAGCCGGCAAGGGCCCTTCTGACCCGCTGGCTCCTCAGGGATCTTGGACATGGCGCCACCTCCTCGCTTTCAGAGAGGAAATGGCCCGATCCGCG
>QHYA01000060.1 GCA_003223995.1 Acidobacteriota bacterium
TTGCATCAGTATTTCCCGCCGAGGACTGATCCGGCCCAGCGGCCAGGAGGACCCTGGCCGTCGAAGAGGTCCTGTCATGCGATATCTCCTCCGCTCCAGTCCAGAGAAAGTGATCGACCGGGAGGTTGCTCGCCGCCAACAGGGTCACCTCGGTGCCGCGCGGAACCGTCAACGCTTGCGGGGCGGCGCGAGGGATCTTCGTGAAAGGAGAAAGCGACTGCAAGTAGAGGGTCAACTCCAGCCTGGGGTCCGGCGGCTCATCTCGCTCGTCCAGGGCCTCTGCCGCCCCCGCGTACACCTGGGCCCAGAACCGGTCGGTTCCATCGAGGCTCCGGAACGTGGTCGTCAACGTGGGGCCTTTTCCCGTTTCCGGATCCGAGGCGGTCCCCCAGGCGTGATCGTGAGTGTCCACCCGCCAGGGAACGTCCCCTTCGTAGCCGGGCGGGTCGGTCGTCGCCCGGAAGGTGATCGGGTAGCCGTACCAGACGATCTGACCGTAGGAGCTCTCTCGCGAGATGGAGGAGATCCCGTAGATCTCGAACTTGACCGTGGATCTGGCGGCTCCCGTCTTCACTGACTTCCTCGTCTCGGACGGGGAAGCCGGCCCGGCACGCATGGTATAGCTCCCCTTCGAGAGATAGCTCGTGGAAAACGCAGCGCCGTGTCCGGAGGCAGGAGACCCCCCACCCGTCCACTCGATCAGCGGCTCGTAGCCGGACGGAACCGTCTTCGCGTGGCAGACAAAGACCTTCCCCGCGTGTCCGATGATCGGCGTGCCGGTCGGGTCCGTGACGATCACCTCGATGTCGCGGGCGTCGTCCCCGGTCATCGATATGGAAATCGATTTGGATTTCTCCTTCAGGAGACCAATGCCCTTGATGACCGGTGCCACCGTGACGACATGGGCATTAGGGGAAAATCCCTTGAGGAGAGCCTTCCATCCCTGCTCCCTGCTCGCAAAGGAGATCTTCGCGATCGAAGAAAGGGGGAAACGGACTGGAGAGTGAGCGCGAGAGCCAATTCGGGACCCGTGGAAGGATTCCCAGGAACCCGGGAGGGTTCCCCAGATCCCTGAACAGGGTCGACGGAAGGCAATCTCGCGGGATCGTCAGCGAGGCCGCCCGCGACACCGAGCAGGAGACAGGCTCCCGTGACGGTGATGAAGCGAATAACGCGCGGTATCTGGATCCGGTTCCTGGTCCCCATGGCACTTTCCTCCTCGATGGAAGCAGGCGCTCCTCGGGCCATCATTTCGAACTGGTCTGGAGAATTGGTAAAGGCCAGGGCGCGCCGTCGAGATGAGGAATGAGGAATCCGGAGACTTCCCCCCACGCGCATCGCCCCCCTTCCCGGCGCAGAGGCCCGACCCCCCTGGAACACCGGCCGAGTTCCGCTCCTGGGATGTTGGCTGTCATATACGCCAGAATCCGTTCCGATGCCACTGGCCCCGTCCGGTTCCTCTCCGGTTGCCTCGTTCCGCTCCTCGCAAGCGGTTTCAAATGTGAGAAATCCAGGAACGGGCAGAGGTTTTGATCGGTTTCGAGTCCGAGCGGTGGGACAGCAAGGTCAAGGCGCGTGACCGGCCGGAGCGTGAATCATGAGACCTTCTTCGAGAGGTTGAGCCGAGAGGCTATGAAGGCAGACATGGACATCAAGATGGCGAAAGGTGCCCCGAGGACCGGCCACCCGGTCGATCAAAGGACACGTCGAAGTACACCTCCAACGGCTCGCGGGGCGGCTCCGTGAACGTCACCACCTCGAGCGCTCTCGACACGCATGCTGTGAAATCGGTGGTTGGCACAGAACTCACTTTCACTGGCTTGCCACCCTTTCCAACCACCACCACGACCTCGAAATCAACCATCGCGTCCGCAGGGGCATCAACAGCGCACTTCCGACACGATTCGGGGACGATCTTCTCCACAATTCGGCCGTTCGCCTTCAGGTACGACCTGGCCTCCTCGAATGTGCCCTGAACCCCGGCTTCCACCTTCACCTTCCGAGGCCTCTTCAGCTGCTCGCCAACAGCAACAGCTGTCGACACCGCCAGCACCACGCTCGTAAGAACGAGCCACAGATGATGAAACCGCTGTCTCGCGTCGAGAGCGACCATCAGGTTGAACATGTTGGACAGCGGGTCGACGCTCACCCTATCTCGGGAATGGATGGTCCGTCTCACGTATGGCATCGGCGCTAGACAGCGACGCCCATCGCCGTAGCCACGCGCAGAAGGGCCCTGTCCAACGTCCATATCGGAGACGGCGTCAGGGCGGCTGAAGCGAGTAGGTGCATGTCAATCCACCCGAGGCCTCGACCGTGGAGTCGTTCCTTGTCGACAAGGCGAAGCACTTCCGAATGCTCTGCGATTGTGACCTTCGGCAGCGCCTCGAGGAGGGACAGAATCCTGGCGCGTTTCGTAAGCAATCCACATGCGAGTTCTCCGATTACGAAAGGATGCGACAGGACTTCTCCGTCGAGGAGGAACTGGCTGAGCCTGGAATTGCCATGACGGAGGTGGTCGATCCAGATCGACGTGTCCGCCAAGATCATGCCGCGCCGGACCGCCGCCGCGGGATCGGTCGCAACCTCTTCTGGGAACCACCGAGCTGAGCCAGGCGCCGAGCACTTTCACGGGCAATGAGCGCCTCGAGGCCGAGATGGACAAGGGCGGTCTTCTCCCTGACGCCAGTCAAGCTCGCCGCCTTCTCGAGCAGGTCCTGCTTCAGGTTCAAGGTCGTTCTCATGCATATAACGAGTCGAGAGTAGGGTTCGAGTCCTACTTGGAGGGCTCGAGACCAGGAAGGACTCGAACCAGAGATTACAGGCCTGGCTCGCGGCGAAGTGATTCATGGGGAGGGAGATATCCACGTCCTGTCTGTCGGAGCTGGGCGTATACTCTTCTGCCGAGGAGGAAACGGATGGACGAGCAGACCCCCGAAGCCATGATGGAACGGCTCGCGGCCGACCCTGCGATCTGCGGGGGGGTGGTTTGCATCCGCGGCACCCGTATTCCCGTCTCCCTGATTCTCGACGCGCTTGCCGGAGGAGATACGATCGAGGATCTCCTCCGGGGCTATCCCACGCTCGTCCGCGAAGATATCTCCGCGGCTTTAGCCTACGGGGCGCGTCTGGCGCGTGAAAGGATCCTCCCTCTCGTTCATAACCCGTGAAGGTCAAGCTCGACGAGAATGTCCATGGCGATGTGGCCGGCGTTCTCACCAGCGTGGGCCACGACGTCACCACCGCCTACAAGCAGGGTCTCGCTGGCCGCCCCGACAAGGACATCGCTGACGCCGTAAGGGCCGAGGGCCGCTGTCTCATCACCTCCGATCTCGACTTCTCCGACCCGAGGAAATTCTCCCCGTCTCAGTTCGCAGGCATCGTCGTGCTCCGACTCCACGTTCCCACATCCCGCCTCCAGGTTGAGAGCATCACGCGGTTCCTTGCTGCGAAGCCGCAGCTCATGGGCAAGCTCTGGATCGTTGAGGAGACTCGAGCGCGGGACTGGACCCCGTAAACGACAACAACGGATGAGCAGGACCCCCGCGCAGGTCCCATGCCGGCCGCCAACGGTATTTGCGAAATTCCTCAGGTACTCGCCTGTTGCGAGTCGAGAGTATGTTCGTGTCCGCTGAACCATTCTAGTTTGCTGGTATACGCGGCGCCGGCAGAGGGCAGCCCACACCGGTGCCTTGCGAGACTTGCGGCAGCGGCTGCGACGGAGGGGACGGAACGGGCGGGAACCACTCCGCGCGACCCCTTCGTAAGGGCTGGAAGATGTCCCCTCGGTCCGGGGCCGCAGACGACACCGCGCCATGCAAAGCCGTGCCGGGTTCGCGCCGCCCCGCCTCCGACCCTCGCTCCATCGCCAGCCGCCGCGCACTCCGGGTCATCATCGCCGTGAGCGCTCGGACCATCGCACGGGCCACCACCGCGTAGGTGCTGCTGGCGGCGCGGCCGTAGAGGGCCCAGACGCGGTCGGCCCACTGGGCGTTGTGCTCGAAGGCGGCGACGATCAGCTCGGCCTGGGCGCGGGTGACCTGGCTGGCAGTGAGGGGTTGCTCCTGCCCGGTCCAGACTGGGGACATCGGCACGAAGAACAGCGGAAAGATCACGCAGGGAATGCCGCGGAGTTGGCGAACAAGGCGGAGGGTGTCGTAGACGTCGGCGTCGGTTTCCCCGGGCAGGCCGACGACGAGGGTGTAGGCGGCGTAGAAGCGGTTCGCCCACAAGTGCGCGGCGCCCTGGCGGACTACCTCGGGCCAGTCGTCGGCCGAAAATGGAGCCATTTTCTGGGCCAAGTGCCGGCGGGCCATGGAGACGCTGCCGGTTTCGATGCCGATCTGGAACGCGCCGGCCTCGGGCCGACCGGGGCGGCCAAGACCGAGGATCCCGGCCAGCCGGCGCAGCAGCGACGGGGCGGCTAGAGCGCCGGCGAGCGTCGCGTGGGAGGCCGAGACCATCTCGACGCCGTCCTGCCGGGCCACAGCCTCGAACAGTCCGCAGACAGCCTCCTCGTTCACCGCGAACCCGCCTGTGTTGCCGTAGCGGAAGATGTCTTCGGCGTGGAGGGAAACCCGCCGCCGGCCGGCGCGGAGGTTGACCGCGACGTCTTCGAGGACGTGCTCGACGGGAAGCGATCGCAGCTTCAGGAGGTTCGGCACGCAGAAATGACAGCCGCGCCCGCACCCGCGCGTAGCCTCGACGACGCCCCCTGCCGTCGGGCTTCGGAGCCGGGGGATTCGATCGACGGGCACCGTGCGGCCGGTGACGACCTCGGGGAGCGTTTCCCCGTCCAGCGCGCGGCGGACCAGCTCCGGGACCGTCGTTTCCCCTTCTCCGACCAAGACGCAGTCCACCCCGAAATCCCGCCGCGCCCTCTCGTCGGTCGCCCATTCCCATGCACCCCCACCTCCGGCGATCACGACGGGACGAGCTTTCTTCAGGGCGGGATGGAACAGCAGGCGCGCGACCGAGCGCGCGTTGAACGGAGGTGGCCCTCCCCACAGAGCGTGGAACATCCGCGCCAGAGGCCCCCGCCCGAGGGGATCGTGCGAGCCGAACAGGAAGACCTTCGTATCTGGTCCGACGGCCTCGCCGAGCCGGTCTGGGTGCGCGAAGTGGAAGTCGCGTGGGCCGAATCCAGCCTCCCGCAGCGCCGCCTCGATGCGCCGGGAACCGCAGTCGGCGGTGCCGATGGAACCGTCCGGCAGAGCGGTCGCCGCGGGCCAGGCGACGGCGCGGAAGAAGGCCTCCTGCGTGAGCCGGCCGGGAAGGCACGCGCCGAACCCGAGGAATGTGTTGCCGCGGTGATGGCTGGCCAGCGTATGGTCCAGGCTCATGACAACTGGGTAGGACATCGATTCCTCCCCCCCCGCCGACGGCTCAGCCGTATAATTGCGGAAAGAAACCTTGCGGGAGGCCGGCGCGAGAGCTTTTCGACCCTTTTGTACGCCGGGGAGTGGAGACCGTCAACCACGTTCGGCCCCCAGCCCACATTCCGGCGCAGGCGCGTAGCCCCAACGATCTCGTTCTTTCCGGGGGGCACGTTGGTAAGGACGCAGACGATCCTCTTCACGGGAGCCACGGGTTTCCTGGGATCGCGGCTGGCGGCGCGGCTGGCAGCGCGCGGGCATCGGCTCGTCTGTCTCGTTCGCGCCTCGGACGACCGGTCGGCAGAGGCCACTGTGAGAGCCGCCATCGGCCGGCACCTTCTCCCCGAATGCCGGTCTGCCCTCCTATGCTCCGGCCGGCTAGGGGCATGCCGCGCCGATCTTTCGCAGCCGAATCTGGGGCTCGATGGGCGGGGGATGACACTGCTCCGCGACGCCCCCCCGTCTCTGGTCGTGAACACCGCCGCGGAGCTGTCCATGGAGCCCGGCAGCGCCATGGCCTGCCGGCGAGTGAATGTCTTCGGGACTGAGCGGCTCGCGCGGCTCGCGCTGTCGATCGGGACCAAGAGCTTCCACCATGTCAGCACCGCATACGTCCACGGCCGCTGCGGGGGGAAGGCGCGGGAAATCATTCCGTCCCGCCCGTGCCACCGCAATCCCTACGAGAGAACGAAGTGGCAGGCCGAGCGGCAGTTGCGTCGGTTTGCCCGTCGGATGCGGGTTACGATCTGGCGCCCGACGATCCTCGTCCAGGATCCCTGGGAGCCGCCGGACCCCCGGAGCTCCGGGCTCGTTTCCATCATGAGGATCATCGACCTGGCCGCGCGTGTGGCACGGCGCGAGGGGCTCGACGGCACGCCGGTGCGCATAGCGATCGATCCGGACATTCCGGTGAACCTCGTGCCCGTCACCGGGATGGTCATCGCGATGACGTGGGTCATCGAGCGCGCATCGCTGCACGGAGGCGTCTACCAGTTTGCACATCCATCGCCGGTCGGCCAGCAGGCGGTGGTGGAAGCGATCGGACGACGTCACCCGGATCTCCGCCTCGTCGGCGCGAGGAAAGAAGAGATCCTGCGGAGCCGGTGCCGGCCCAGCGAGCGCCTCTTCCTGGAATGGAGAGGGCCGCTCGCCGCCTACCAGGAGAGCGGCGGCCACTTCGACTGCTCCCGCATGTCCGCCGCGCTGAAGGGTTCGGGCCTCGCCTTCCCAGCCATTGCAGCGGAGTGGCTGGACGCCCTCGCCCGTCAGGCGTGCGACGAGGCCGACTGGCGGACGGGGACAAGCGGTCAGAGCCCTTATTGGCCCTTACGCCCGTTGCCGGAAGAGGGGGCAATCGAG